>CBHTVL010000421.1:0-2626 GCA_966096475.1 uncultured Burkholderiales bacterium | reverse complement strand
CACGAAATCGCCCACGCGCTGCGCGAACACTCACGCGAGCAGGTCTCGCAGGCGATGGCGGCACAGGCCACCATCGGCATCGGCGCAGCCCTGCTCGGCTTGGGCGACCTCACGGCCAATCTTGCCAGCACTGCCTATGATGCGCTGATCGCCACCCGCTTCAGCCGCAGCGATGAATCCGAAGCCGACCGCATCGGCCTCGAACTCGCCGCCCGCGCCGGTTACGACCCACGCGCCGGCGTCACACTGTGGAAAAAAATGCTCAGCGCCAGCCAGGGCGGCAGCCCGCCGGAACTGCTCAGCACCCACCCCGCGGAAGGCCGTCGCATAGAACAGATCGAATCACTGCTGCCGACGGTGATGCCGCTGTACGAAGCCGCACGGCAGGGCCGCTGACTTCCACATGGCCGAACGACGCAGCACAGGCGCAGTTCTGCTTGCCGGCCTCACACTGACAGCGGCAGGCTGCATCGCGCTGACGCGCATGGAGCTCAACGGCCTGCATGACGCCTTTGAGACCGACGCCCGCATCATCCACCGCCTGCTGAGCCAGCGTACCGCGCAGCAGGATGCGGTGATGGCCATGCTTGCGCTGCTGCAACCTGCCACCGAAAACAACAGCTCGGCGCCGGGCCCGCGCATCACCGCGGTTTACCCGCAGATTCTGGATATTCACCAGCGCACTGAACACAACAGCTGGCGCGACGCCGCGCTCGACGCCGGCGAAGAAGAGTCCCGCAGCAGCAAACGCGCCGCCATCGGCGGCGTCGACTTCACCGCGGGCCGTTACCGCATGGTGCAGGCCGCATCCCCGGCGAGTTATGCCGTGCAGATCGACCTACGCGCCATGGTGCCGTGGGAAGAATGGCCGATGAAACCGGATGCAAGCCCGGTGCGCGTGACCCTGGAATACCGTGGGCAGCTTTACATCGTGCAGCCGGGCAATGACGCCGAAGGCCTGTGGCGTTTCGATTTCCGCAAGCGCCTCGCCGCCGACAGCCAGCCCTTTGACGTTGTCGCAACGCGCAGTGCGGGCTGGGGTGACCTTCCCTGGATAAAAATGCTGGCCTGGACGGCTTTTGTCGCCGCCACGCTTGCCGGCTTGATCACGCTGCTGCGCCAGCGCGCCGAACGCCGCCGCGCCGAAGAACTGCTGCGCCTGGGCCAGGTCGCCCGGCTCAATACACTGGGTGAACTCGCCGCCGGCATGGCGCATGAACTGAATCAACCGCTGACAGCAATCCTTGCCAATACCCAGGCCGCACAACGGCTTCTCGACGAACAACCGCCCGAACTGGACACCGCGCGCGACGCCATGGCGCGCAGCGTTGAACAGGCCCGGCGCGCCTCCGATGTGGTCGGCCGCATGCGCCGCGTTGTCGAGCGCCCGGAGGTCGGCGACAGTCTGCAGGTCGTCAAACTGCAGGACACCGTCAATGACGCGCTGTATCTGATCGAACCGGAATGCAAACGGCTGGGCGTGCAGCCCGCCGTATCGGGCAGCAACATCCTGCTCAAAGCCGATCCGGTGGCGCTGGAACAGATCATCCACAACCTGCTGACCAACGCGCTGCAGGCATTGGCGCAGGTGCCCCCAAGCGAACGCGCACTGACCATCGCGATGCAACCCGAGCTCAATCAGGGCGTGCTGACCATCTGCGACAGCGGCCCCGGCATTCCGGCCGATATATTGCCGCGCATCTTCGAACCGTTTTTTACAACGCGCGACGGCGGCCTCGGCCTCGGCTTGAGCCTGTGTGAATCACTGGCCGCCGACATGGGCGGCACGCTGACCGCCACCAACGCCGCGCAGCGCGGCGCGCTGTTTCGCCTGAGCCTGCCGCTGGCGGAGGGCGCATGAGCGATTCGCTGTCGCCGCTGATCCACCTGATTGATGACGATGCCGCGGTGCGCGACAGCCTCGCGCTACTGATCGGCACCGTCGGCCTGCGCGTGCAGCCTTGGGCCAGCCCGCAGGAATTCATGACCGCTTTCAACCGCAGCGCCATCGGCGCCATCGTGCTCGATGTGCGCATGCCCGGCATCAGCGGCCTCACCGTACTCGACAAACTGGTGGCCGAAGGCGTCGACCAGCCGGTGATCATGCTCACCGGCCACGGCACCGTCGACATGTGCCGTCGCGCCTTCAAATCCGGCGCCGCCGAATTCCTCGAAAAACCCGTCGATGATCAGGCGCTGCTCGACGCACTGCAATCGGCCGTTCAGCAGCATGTCAAATCGCGCGCGCGCAACCGCGAGGACCGTGATGCGCGTGAACGTTATGCGCAACTCTCCGAACGCGAACACGAAGTGCTGGGGCTGATCGTCGCCGGCCTCACCAACAAGGAAATCGGTCGCGCACTGGATGTTTCACCACGCACCGTCGAGACCCACCGCGCCAACCTGTTTGCGAAGCTTGATGCGGAGTCACTCGCGCAGCTGATCCGGCGTTACGCCGCATTGGTCGAGGGCGGCGCCTGACATTACGATTGCCTGCAGCAACTGGCATCCTGCAGCGCAGGATAAAAATACATTTAAGTTATTGTTTTTATTATTAAAAATTCCGTCATTCCGGCGCAAGCCGGAATCCAGAACACCCTGGGTCCCGGCTTTCGCCGGGACGACG
>CBHTVL010000420.1:0-2629 GCA_966096475.1 uncultured Burkholderiales bacterium | reverse complement strand
TGCTGTGACGAGGGTTTGATTTTCACCGTTTGCAGCATGACCAACACCGCGGCGACGCCGGCCGGCGGTCGCCGCCGTCAGGTCATTGTCGGCGGCAAACGGGTCAAGACCATCGATGTGCACGCGCACTGTGTGGTCGCCGAGGCACTGGCGTTGTTGGGGCAGACGGTCGAAGAGCAGCGCGGCCCGGGTATCGGCGATGTCGGCTCGCGGCGTATTGCCGAGATGGACGAGCAGGGTATCGACATCGAAGCGCTGAGCATCAATCCGCTCTGGTACAAGGCCGAGCGCGATCTCGCCGCTGAAGTGGTGCGCATCCAGAACGAAAAACTCGCCGAATGGTGCGGTACCTATCCCGACCGTTTTGTCGCCTACGCATCGGTGGCGCTGCAGTATCCCGAACTGGCGGCAGAGCAACTGGAGCATGCCGTGAAAAAACTCGGCCTGCGCGGCGCCGCTGTCGGCACCAGCATCCCGGGCAAGGAGTTTTCCGATCCCTATCTGCATCCGTTCTGGAAAAAGGCGGAAGAGCTGGGCGTGTTGATTTTCATCCATCCGCGCAGCACGCCGGAGCTCGAGTCGCGTTTCGGCGGCAACGGCTGGCTGTCGAACACCATCGGCAATCCGCTGGATACGACGATCGCGCTGTCGCACCTGATTTTTGGCGGCACGCTGGACCGTTTCCCCGGGCTGAAGATCTGTTCGGCCCACGGCGGCGGTTATCTGCCCTCGTATGCGCCGCGTTCGGACAACAGCCTGCGCGTCGCCCCCGAGATGGACACCGGCGTGAAGCTGAAGAAAAAGCCGACCGAATACCTGCGCGACATGTACTACGACACGCTGGTGTTCACCGACGAAGCGCTGCGCCATCTCGCCGCGGAAGTCGGTTACGACAAGCTGGTGATCGGCACCGATCACCCGATTCCCTGGCAGGCCGATTCGGTGAACCACATCCTCAATGCCACCGGCTTCACCGACGACCAGAAACGCGCAATGTTGAGCGAAACCGCAGCGAAGCTGCTGGGTATCAAACTCTAAGTCCAGGCAGAATCCCGAAGGAGGTTGGCGATGGAACGCAAAAAAGCGAGTGATTTTCCACCGGAAGTGCTGAAACTGTTTGACGGTTATGTGCACGGCCGCCTCGACCGGCGCGAGTTTCTCGACCGTGCTGCAAAGTTCGCGGTCGGCGCCTTTACCGCAAGCGCGATGCTGGAAAGCCTGAAGCCGAACTTCGCCTGGGCGCAGCAGGTGCCCAAGGATGACAAGCGCATCCGCACGCAATACCTCGACTACGATTCGCCGAATGGTCATGGCCGTATGCGTGGCTACTTTGCGCAGCCGGCCGATGCCAAGGGCAAACTGCCTGCGGTGCTGGTGATTCACGAAAACCGCGGCCTGAATCCGTATATTGAAGATGTTGTGCGGCGGCTGGCGCTGGCGAACTTCGTGGCGTTTGCGCCGGATGCGCTGACGCCAGTCGGTGGCTATCCCGGCGACGAAGACAAGGCGCGCGCGTTGTTTGCCGCGCAGGATGCGAAAAAGCGCGAGGAAGATCTGTATCAGGCGGCGCAGGTGCTGAAGGCGCGGCCGGAGACCACCGGCAAGATCGGTGCCGTCGGCTTCTGCTTCGGCGGCGGCATCTGCAATCTGCTGGCGACGCGCATGCCGGATCTTGCGGCCTCGGTGCCGTACTACGGCCGTCAGGTGCCGGCTGCCGAAGCGGCGAAGATCAAGGCGCCGCTGCTGATCCACTATGCCGGCCTGGATGAACCGATCAACAAGGGCTGGCCGGATTACGAAGCGGCACTGAAAGCCAATAATGTGCGCTACACCATGCACATGTATGACGGCGTCAATCACGGCTTTCACAACGACACCACGCCGCGTTATGACGATGCCGCGGCCAAGCTGTCGTGGCAGCGTACGCTGGACTTTTTCAACCAGCATCTGCGTGGCTGAGCACAAGGGGCAGGCAGCGGCGCGCAAGCCGCTGTTGTTTGCCGCGCTGCTGGCGGCGGCAACAGCCTTGCCCGCCGTCGCGCAGCAGGCTTATCCCTCGCGCACGATCCGCATCATTTCGCCGTTTGCGGCCGGTGGCGGCAATGACATCATCTGTCGTACGGTCGCGGCAAAGCTCACCGAAAGTTCCAAGCAGCAGGTCATTGTTGAAAACCGCACCGGCGCCAACGGCATCATCGGTACCGAGTTCACTGCGCGTGCCGCGCCCGACGGTTACACCATCGCGCTGATTCCCAGCGGCCATGCCGTCAATGCGGCGCTGTACAGCAAGCTGCCTTTTGATCCGGTCCGCGACTTCACGATGATTTCGCTCGCCGGTTCCAGTCCGCTGGTGCTGGCGGTGCATCCGTCGGTTCCCGTCAGAAATGTCAAAGAACTGGCGGCGCTGGCCAAGGCACGTCCGGGGCAGCTGAGCTATGTGTCTGCCGGTGTCGGTGCTTCCGGCCATCTCGGCGGTGCACTGTTCGAAGTGCTGACCGGCACGAAAATGACGCATGTGCCGTACAAGGGCATGTCACTGGCGCTGACCGATCTGGTCAGCGGACAGGTGACGATGGCTTTTGCCACCAGCCTGTCGGTGATCCCGCATCTGCAGTCGCGACGTCTGCAC
>CBHTVL010000419.1:0-2633 GCA_966096475.1 uncultured Burkholderiales bacterium | reverse complement strand
CTGGCCAAGGCCAAGCCGGGCACGCTGAATTATGCGTCGTCGGGCAATGGCGGCGCCGCGCATCTGGCGATGGCGCTGTTTAATTCGATGGCCGGATTGAATATGGTGCACATCCCGTACAAGGGCGGCGGCCCGGCAATGACCGATCTGATCTCGGGGCAGGTGCAGATCATGGCGGGACCGATGATCGCGGCGCTGCCGCATGTGAAATCCGGGCGCGTACGTGCAATGGCGGTGATGAGCCAGAAGCGCGTTCAGGGCATGCCCGATCTGCCGACCGCCGGTGAAACCGTCAAAGGTTACGAAAGCAGCATCTGGCACGGTGTGCTGATGCCGAAAGGTGTGCCGCCGGCGATCCTGCGTCAGGTCAACCGCGAGATCAATGAACTGCTGAAGCTGCCGGAAGTGCGCGAGCGCATGGCGGGGCAGGGTGCCGAGACCGTGGGCGGATCGCCCGAGGATTTTGCGGCATGGATCAAGGCCGATACCGAAAAATATTCAAAACTGCTGAAGCAGATCGGTCTGGCCGGTACGGAGAAATAACAGACGGACATCAGCTGCAGGTCTCCTGTAGCTGAAAACCGTTTCGCGGTACGCGTCGGACAGCAGTGCAGTCTCTCAGTTCACCTTTGGAGGAGTGTGCATCATGAAAGCCGGTTTTCTGTATTTCCCCGAAAGTTTCATGTGGTCGCAGGGCATGATGATTGCCATCGAAATGGCGCGCTGGGGCGGTTCGGCGATCAGTGAAGTCGACCGGGTCGGCCGCCGGCTCAAGGGCAGGGTCGGTGACAACGAGGCCTGGGGCGCGGAGTGGGAAAAAGAGGCGCAGCGCATTGAAGCGATGGCCGAAGCGGCGATGAAGGACAACTTCGTACTATCGGCTGCGGGCCACTATCTGCGCGCGGCAACCTATTATTTTGTCGGTGAACGTTTTATCGGACTCGGCCCGAAAAAAATCGAGCTCTACCAGAACTGCCTGCGCTGCTTCAAGATCGGCATCAAGCACCGTTATCCGAATATCGAGCGCGTCGAAGTGCCTTACGAGCATGAAGGCAAGACGACGACGCTGCCGGCCTGGTTCATGAAAGCGCCGGGTGAAGGCCCCAAACCCACGGTCGTGTTTTTTGACGGGCTGGACAGCACCAAAGAGCTGTCGATCCTGTTCGGCGGCGTCGAACTGGCGCTGCGCGGCATCAACACCATGGCCATCGACGGGCCGGGGCAGGGCGAAGCGCTGCGCCTGCAGAAAATTCCCAGCCGCCCTGACTATGAAGTGCCGGGCGGTGCTGCTTATGATTACGTGGCATCGCGCAAGGACGTCGATCCGAAACGCGTCGCGATCATGGCCTACAGCATGGGCGGTTATTACGCGCCGCGTGTGGCGGCATTCGAAAAACGGTATGCGGCCTGCATCGCCTGGGGCGGTCATTACGACTATCACGCGACCTGGATCACGCGCCGCAAAATCCAGGAATCCGGCGGCACCCAGCTGTCGGCCCCGCATTACCAGCTGCCCTGGGTGATGGGCATGCCGGATATGGATTCGGCCATGAAAAAATGCGAGTTGTACAAGCTGGAGGGTGTGGCCAACAAGATCACCTGCCCTTTCCTGGTCACACACGGCGAAGAAGATTCGATTTCACCGGTGGCCAATGCGAAACTGTTGCACGACGCGGTCAGTTCAAAGAAAAAGACGCTCAAGGTGTTCACCGCGGAAGAAGGCGGTGCCGAACACTGCCAGGGCGACAACCGTTTCCTCGGCGCGACCTATGTCGCGGACTGGATCGCTGCAAACCTTTGATTTGTACACGGGCCGGCTTGCCGGCGGAGGAGGGGTCATGAAACGGATAACCTGTTTCGGGCAGTACGCAGTACTGGTGTCGCTGATCACGGTTTCAGGTTTTGTGTCGCCGGTGGCGGCGCAATCCTTTCCGGCCAAGCCGGTGCGGATCATCGTGCCTTATCCGCCGGGCGGTCCGCTCGACGATGTGGCGCGCGCACTGGGGCAGAAACTGTCGCCGGTCTGGGGGCAGCAGGTGCTGATCGACAACCGCAGCGGCGCCGGCGGCAGCATCGGCGCCGACGTGGTGGCGAAGTCGCCGCCCGACGGTTACACGATGGTGCTGGCCAATTCCGGACCGATGACCATCAACGTCTCCCTGCGCAAGGATCTGCCCTACGACCCGCAGAAGGATCTCGCACCGGTGACGCAGATCATCAGCGGACCGATGGTGCTGGTGGTGCATCCCTCGCTGCCGGTGAAATCGGTGAAGGACCTGATCGCACTGGCACGCAGCAATCCGGGCAAGCTCAATTACGCTTCGGCCGGCGTCGGCAATCTGCAGCATCTGGGCATGGAACATCTGCAGGCGCTGGCGAAGATCAAGATGAACCATGTGCCGTACAAGGGCGCGGCGCCGGCTTTTATCGACACGCTGAGCGGCCGCATTGACCTGCAGTTCGCCAACATCGTCGGCGTATTGCCGCATGTCGAGAACAAACGCGTGCGTGCCATCGCCATCTCGGCGTCGCGCGGGGCTTCGGTGCTGCCGGATGTGCCCGGCGTATCCGCGACGCTGCCGGCTTTTGATCTCGACGGCTGGATGGGATTGTTTGTTCGCGCCGGCACGCCG
>CBHTVL010000418.1:0-2634 GCA_966096475.1 uncultured Burkholderiales bacterium | reverse complement strand
CTTTCAGATCAACCTCGATGAACTCGGGCAGATGATCCGGCAGACACTGGATTTCCAGTTCATTGATGATGTGCTGAACAACGCCTTTGCCCAGCTTCACGCCCGGCGCGATATCCGCATTCATGAAGTGCAGCGGCACCGCCATGTGAATCTTCTTCTTCGGATCAATGCGCTGGAAGTCGACGTGCTGAACCTGTTCCTTGAAGGGATGCATCTGGAAGTCGCGCAGCAGCACGCGGTCCTTCTTGCCTTCAACCGTCAGATCCAGAATCGAGGAATGAAAAGCCTCGAGTTTCAGGTGGCGCAGCAGCGCCTTGTGGTCGAACTCGACACTTTGCGCGTCCACGCCGGCGCCATAAATGACGCCCGGAACGCGACCCGTCGTACGCAGGCGGCGGCTCGCACCCTTGCCCTGGCTCGTACGCGGAAACGCGGTAACTTCAATTTTCATGTTGCTCTCCTGTGTTGCGGGGGTCCGCGACCAGACTGCCCCGCGTTAAAAAGGAAACCGGCGGTAAACCGGCCCCCACTAAAAACCTATTCGACGAACAGCGAACTCACTGAATCTTCGGCGCTGATGCGGCGCATCGTTTCCGCCAGCAAACCGGCGACGGTCAGCACGCGTATCTTGGGACAATTGCGTCCGGCCTCGGTCAGCGGGATCGTATCGGTCACCACGATCGAGTCCAGTGCGGAATTGGTAATGCGTTCAATGGCCGGGCCGGACAGCACGGCGTGCGTGCAATAGGCAATAACCTTCTGCGCACCCTGCTTTTTCAGCGCACCGGCGGCTTCGCACAGCGTGTTGGCGGTATCGACCATGTCGTCAACGATGACGCAGGTGCGGCCGGCAACTTCGCCGATGATGTTCATCACCGTCGCGACATTGGGTCGCGGACGGCGTTTGTCGATGATGGCGAGATCGGCTTCGAGCCGCTTGGCCAGCGCCCGTGCGCGCACCACGCCGCCGACGTCGGGCGATACCACGACCAGCTCGCTGAAATTCTGTTTCCACACGTCGCCCAGCATGATCGGGCCCGAGTAGATGTTGTCCACCGGAATATCAAAGAAACCCTGGATCTGCTCGGAGTGCAGGTCCATGGTCAGCACGCGGTCAACACCGACGCTGCTCATCATGTTCGCCACAACCTTGGCGGTAATCGGCACCCGCGCCGAATTCGGCCGCCGGTCCTGCCGCGCATAACCCATATAGGGAATTGCCGCGGTAACCCGGCCGGCGGAAGCGCGTTTGAGCGCATCAACCATCACCAGCAGTTCCATCAGGTTGTCATTAGTCGGCGCGCAGATCGACTGCAGGATGAACACGTCCTTGCCGCGGACGTTTTCGAGGATCTCGATCGCCACTTCGCCGTCGCTGAAACGACCGACCTTGGCGCGACCGATGTGGATGTCGAGATGACCGACCACCGCCTCCGCGAGCCGCGGATTGGCGTTGCCGGTAAATACCATCATCCTGTCCAGTGCCACCCCACACCCCCTGATGCATCGCGTCGAATATGTGACTGCCTGCAGCTGTCGAACAACAGCCGTTGAACTGCCGAATACGAGTGGCTGGGGAGGAAGGATTCGAACCTTCGCATGCCGGAATCAAAATCCGGTGCCTTAACCAGCTTGGCGACTCCCCAACCGATGCTGCAAAACCGCCGGCGCCGCTCCCGCGTCAGCCGTCAAAACCTTCCGCCAGTCCGTGCAGCGGATGCACATCCAGCCCGCGGGCAACAAATCCCCGCATCCCTGCCGGACAGGCTGCCAGCGCGAGCCGCGCAGCCCCTTCATCCGCAAACGCCGCGAATACGCAGGCGCCCGAGCCGGTCATCTGCGCTTCACCATATTGGTTGAGCCACTCCAGATGCCGCGCCACCTCGGGGTACTCCCGGCAAACCACCGGTTCCAGATCATTGCCCCGGGGCACGGAAAAGCCTTGGATTTTAACCTTTTCCGAGTCCCTTTTCAATTCAGGGTGTTGGAAAACCCTGACCGTGGGCACCGCCACCGGGGGGGTCAGCACCAGATACCAGGCCGGCGGCAGCGCCAGGGGGGTCAATTCCTCGCCGACACCCTCGGCCAAAGCACTCTGGCCATAGACAAAAACCGGCACATCCGCTCCCAGCGGCAAGGCCAGCGCCTGCAAACGCTTGCGGGACAGGCCGGTCTGCCACAAATGGTTCAGCGCCAGCAGCACCGTGGCCGCGTCGGAACTGCCGCCGCCCAGCCCGCCGCCCATCGGCAGCCGCTTTTCCAGATCGATGTCGGCTCCCGATCGGGTGCCGGTCGCCGCCTGCAGTGCCCGCGCCGCACGCACCGTCAGGTCATCAGCTTCGTCGACGCCGGGCACCGGTTTCAACCGCGCAATCACACCGTCACGGCGCAGGCGCAGGCGCACCACATCGCCATACTCGATAAAACGGAACACCGTCTGCAGCAGGTGATAACCATCGGCGCGCCGTCCGACGACACGCAGCATCAGGTTCAGTTTTGCCGGCGCAGGAAAAGCGATCAGGTCGCTCATGGCCCATCCCCGCTGCGCCAGGAATCGATCAACAGGCGGATCTGCTGATCACTGCGGCTCAAGTCGAGACGCCGCGGCAGCGCGGCCTGCGACACCTCGGGGTA
>CBHTVL010000417.1:0-2635 GCA_966096475.1 uncultured Burkholderiales bacterium | reverse complement strand
TGCATCGAATGCGACGCCTGCGTCGACATCTGCCCGATGGACTGCATCACCTTCACACCGGACGGTGAAGAAGCCGAAGTGCGTGAGCGCCTGACCGCGCCCACGCTGCATGCCGACCAGGGGCTGTATACCTCCGAGCCGCTGCGCCTGACCGGTCGCATCATGGCCAAGGACGAGGATGTCTGCCTGCACTGCGGTCTGTGCGCCGAGCGCTGCCCGACCGGCGCCTGGGACATGCAGAAGTATCTCGTGCAGATGACCCACGCCGGCCCCGGATGCCGCAAACCCCAACGCAAAGCCGCCTGATCACGGACCCGTCATGAATCAAATCAGCGCCATCAACGATTTTGTCGTCAAGTTCGCCAACGTCAACGGCTCGGGTTCCGCCTCGGCCAACGAACTGTTCGCGCGTTCCATCCTGCGCATGGGCGTGCCGGTCAGCCCGCGCAACATTTTCCCGTCGAACATCCAGGGTCTGCCCACCTGGTACGAAGTACGCGTGACGGAAAAAGGTTATCTGGGCCGTCGCGGCGGCGTCGACCTGATGGTCGCGATGAATCCGCAGACCTGGGACAACGACGTCAAGGAAATCGAGCCGGGCGGCTATCTGTTTTATGACAACTCCAAGCCCTTGCCGGAAAGCAAGTTCCGCAAGGACATCACGCTGATCGGCATGCCGCTGACGGAAATCTGCAACGCGACCTATACCGATCCGCGCCAGCGTCAGCTGTTCAAGAACATCATTTATGTCGGCGCGCTGTCGGCCCTGCTCGAAATCGACCCCAAGGTCCTCGAACAGTTATTCTCCGAGCAGTACAAGGGCAAGGAAGCGCTGCTGCAGTCCAACGTCAAAGCACTGCATCTCGGCCGCGACTACGCGCTGAAAAATCTGCCCTGTCCGCTGGGCCTGCGCCTCAAACCTGCCAACAATGTCGGTGAGCGCATTTTCAGCGACGGCAACAGCGCCGTGGCACTGGGTGCGGTGTATGGCGGCGCATCGGTCTGCGCCTGGTACCCGATCACGCCGTCGTCCTCCGTCGCAGAAGCCTTCATGAGCTACTGCAAGAAGCTGCGCGGCGACCCGGAAACCGGCAAGAACAAATACGCGATCATCCAGGGTGAAGACGAACTCGCCTCCATCGGCATCGCCATCGGTGCCGGCTGGAACGGCGCACGCTCCTTCACCGCGACCTCGGGCCCCGGCATTTCGCTGATGACCGAATTCATCGGCCTCGCCTATTTCGCGGAAATCCCCGTGGTGCTGGTCGATGTGCAGCGCGGCGGCCCGTCCACCGGCATGCCGACCCGCACCCAGCAGTCCGACGTGCTGGCCTGTGCCTACGCTTCGCATGGCGACACCAAACACCCGCTGCTGTTCCCGGAAGATCCGACCGAGTGTTTCGAAATGACCGCGCAGTCCTTCGACATCGCCGAACGCCTGCAGACGCCGGTGTTCGTAATGACCGACCTCGACATCGGCATGAACACGCGGCTGTGCCGTCCCTTCAAATGGGACGACAACAAGGAATACGACCGCGGCAAGCTGATGACTTACGAAAAACTCGAGGCCGGCGCCGAATTCGGCCGCTACCTTGATGTCGACGGCGATGGCATCCCGTACCGCACGTTGCCGGGCACCCACCCGACCAAGGGCGGTTATTTCACCCGCGGCACCACCAAAAACCGCTACGCGATCTACTCCGAAGCAGGCCCCGACTACGTCGACAACATGCAGCGCCTGATGCGCAAGTTCGAAACCGCAAAAGCGCTGCTGCCCCAGCCGGTGCTGCACCAGGCCGCCAAACCGGCGAGCTTCGGCGCGATCTATTACGGCTCGACCAGCCCGGCGATGCAGGAAGCGCTGGATGTCCTCGCCGAAAACGGCGTTCACATCAATGCGCTGCGCGTGCGCGGCTTCCCTTTCGCCGACCAGGTCAAGGATTTTGTCGCTGCGCACTCGGGCACCTTCGTCATCGAGCAGAACCGCGATGCCCAGCTGAAAACCCTGCTGGCGACCGATGCCAAGATCAATCCGGCGCAGCTGATTTCATTGCTGCATTACGACGGCACGCCGATCACCGCGCGTTTCATCGTCGACCAGATCACCAAACACATCAGCGCACACAGTGTCGTGCCGCTGAAAAAAGCGTCCTGAGCGAAAGAGCAGAAACATGACCTATCTCGCCAAACCGAAACTCCACCATCCTTCGCTGTCGAAAAACCAGGCGGGTTACACGCGCCGCGACTATGAAGGCAAGATCTCGACGCTGTGCGCCGGCTGCGGCCACGACTCGATCTCGGCCTCGATCATCCAGGCCTGCTGGGAACTCGACATCCAGCCGCACCGCGTTGCCAAGCTCTCGGGCATCGGCTGCTCGTCGAAAACCCCGGACTACTTCCTCGGCAACTCGCACGGCTTCAACAGCGTGCACGGGCGCATGCCGTCGGTGCTGACCGGCGCCAACCTCGCCAACCGCGATCTGCTGTATCTGGGCGTCTCCGGCGACGGCGACTCAGCCTCAATCGGCCTCGGCCAGTTTGCGCATTGCATGCGCCGCGGTGTGAATATGGTCTATATCGTCGAGAACAACGGCGTTTACGGCCTGACCAAGGGTCAGTTCTCGGCCACCGCCGA
>CBHTVL010000416.1:0-2644 GCA_966096475.1 uncultured Burkholderiales bacterium | reverse complement strand
GGCAGCCGGTCAAAAAAGTTGTTATCGTGCCGGGACGCCTGGTCAACATCGTGGTCTGAACCGTGAAAAAAACGCTGACTGCACTGCTCTGCACGCTTTTGCTGGCCGCTTGTGGCTTCCAGCCGCGAGGCACTGCCAACCTGCCTTTCGACACCCTGTACGTGCAGGCGCCGGCGGGTTCGCAGTTCGCCACCCAGTTCCGGCGCATGGTGACGTCGGGCAGCACCACCCGCATCATCGACAATGCCAAGACCGCGGAGGCCACGCTGGTACTGATCAGCGAACGGCGCGAGAAAAACATCCTGTCGCTGTCCGGCGGCGGCCGCGTCAGCGAATTCCAGCTGCGCTACCTGATGTCCTACCGGATGATCGACCGCAACGCGGTGGAAATCATCCCGGTCACCGAAATCGCGCTCAAACGCGACCTGTCCTACAGCGATACCGAAGCGCTGTCGAAGGAAGCTGAAGAAGCGCTGCTGTATCGCGACATGCAGAACGATGCCGTACAGCAGTTGCTGCGCCGCCTGCAGTTGACCAAACTCGGCACGACCCCGGCCACGCCATAAACCCTGTCGTAAGCCGGCGCATTCTGCGGTAGCATTGGCGGCAACAATGCGCCTGTCCTCCGAACAACTGGCCGGTCACCTGAAGCGGGAACTGCAACCGCTGTACACGGTATTCGGCACCGAACCGCTGCTGGCTCTTGAGGCCAGTGACCGCATCCGCGCCAAGGCCCGCGCCGAAGGCTACACCGAACGCGAAGTACTGACGGCGGATTCCGGCTTCAAATGGAATCAGCTGGCGCTTGCAGGCAGCTCACAATCCCTGTTCGCCTCGCGCAAGCTGCTGGAACTGCGCATCCCCACCGGCAAACCCGGCAAGGAAGGCGGTGAAGCGCTGCAGAACTACTGCCAGTCGCTGCCGCCCGATACCGTGACGCTGATTTACGTACCTGATCTCGACTGGCGCGGCCAGAAAGCCGCCTGGTTTGAAGCCCTGGAACGTGCCGGTGTCGCCGTCGAATCCAAACCCGTGCTGCGCCGTGCGCTGCCGCAATGGATTGCCGGCCGGCTCGGCCTGCAGCAGCAGGAAGCCGATACCGAAACCCTCGATTTCATTGCCGACCGCGTCGAAGGCAATCTGCTCGCCGCCTATCAGGAAGTACAGAAACTGGCGCTGCTGTTCCCGCAGGGAACCATCACCTTTGATCAAGTGCGCGAAGCGGTGCTGGATGTCGCCCGTTACGACGTGTTCAATCTCGGCGAAATCATGCTCGAAGGCGATCCGCTGCGCGTCGCGCGCGTCCTCGATGGTTTGCAGGGCGAAGGCACCGCCGCACCGCTGGTGCTGTGGTCGCTGTCCGAAGAAATCCGCGCCATCGGCAAGATCATCACCGGCGTCAACGGCGGCAAACCGGCATCGATGATGATGCGCGAAGCGCGTATCTGGGGCCCGTCGCACCAGAGCGCGATGCAGAACAACCTGCGCCGCTTCACGCTGGGCCAGGTGACCGAAGCGCTGCGCCATGCCGCCGTCATCGACCGCATGGTCAAGGGCCTGGTTCGCGGCGATGTCTGGGATGAATTGCTGCAACTGGCCTTGCGTTTTGCGCGCAACAATCCGGGCACGGTGAAGGCGCAGGCGCCACGGCGGACCAGCAATGCGGCTTTTGCGGCGCATCCGGCGCTGTTCTAGTTCCTTGTTGTCCTAAGTTTCACAACCTTCGTCCGCGTGCATCCGTACGCGCGACTCTACTTTGAACCAAGCTGCGCTGCGGCAAAAAAGCAGGCCACGCAGTTTGTGGTCGCGCTGCACGATGTGCTGCGGATGATCGGCCAGACGGATGCGTAGGCGGCGCGGCATGGCGGGGTTCGGGGCATTCGGCCATCAAGCAATGATTGGCGAGGGTTAAAACGAGGGGGGTTATTTAAGCAATTGTTTTTATTATAAATTTTGTCAATTGGCTGGGTGAAGAATTCAACTCCGGCACCTTTCGACGCTGTAGGTTTGTAAAGCGCTCATGACATCATTACTTTGATTTTTCGGGCTTCAATACTTGCCGAACAAAACTAATGGGGTCAAATGAATCGTCGGGGCAAGTCACGCTTCCGAAACCTAACCACCCTCCGTGGTATGACACAGTCCCATCGAAAGCGAGGACTTTATTGTGGTCGCGAACATCTACTATCGTGAACTTCATGACCGAATGATGTTGACCGAACCTTTTCTCTGGCTCCAACCGTGCAACGTAGCGCGCTTGAGATTCATTAACGATGTGATTCTCGATTGAGCCATCAGACCGCCTCGTGTAACGATTAATGCGTCCTCCTGAGTCGATCATCTCGATAAAAGCATAGCCGTAGGTTGTGTAAGGTGGATTCCCTTGCCCCCCAACTCCCGCCCACATAAACCCCTCGACATTCTCGACCACCTGAAAAATCTTCGTGCCACCGTGCTCCTTGCAAAGCTGATATTTCCTGATCTCCCCCAGCGTGTGATCGCCGAACGGAATCGCATAAATGACTAGTAGCGTCGCCAGCACCACGCCTATTGTCTTTAGCAATCCCAACTTGCGCCGTATTGACCACGCCAGCGCGACAACGACACCAATCAGAACGATGACCAAGTAGCCGATTGCGAATAC
>CBHTVL010000415.1:0-2652 GCA_966096475.1 uncultured Burkholderiales bacterium | reverse complement strand
CCGCCGCAACCGGTGACGCAGACGCCGCAGCAAAAACCGGTCGCCGTACCGAATCTGCAAGCGCCGCAGCCGGTCGTTGCGCAACTGCAACCCCAGACCCCGGTGGTTACAGTGAATCAGGCGCAGCCGCTGGCCACCATGCAATCGGCGGCGACCAACACACCGCAAGCCATCGCCGTGCCGCCGCAACCGGTGACGCAGACGCCGCAGCAAAAACCGGTCGCCGTACCGAATCCGCAAGCGCCGCAGCCGGTCGTTGCGCAATTGCAGCCGCAAGTCCCGGTGACTTCAGTGAATCTGGCGCAGCCGCTGGCGACTGTGAAGCCGCAATCCACAGTCATCGTGAAGCCGATACAGCAACCCGTACTGGCCACTCCCGGCGGCGCGACATTGCCGCAAACCATCGCAACACCGGGCACGCAGGTCGCCACACAGTCCGCGCTGCAGACGCCGCCGCTGCAGCAGCAATCGCTTCAGACTCAGCCAGCAACGACGGGCAACCCCGTGGCATCGTCTGACGGCAAGATCTATCGCATCAGCGCAGGCGACATCGAACAACTGCGGCCGCTGCCGGACCGCAAACCGCCGCTGTCGACCTCGACGTTGGATCACACGGTCATCGGCATCGCACTGCCGCGCTTCGTTCAGTAACCACCGCGCGGCATGAACGGTTCCCGACGATTGCGTCGCCGGGAGCGGTTTCTTTGCGCTACATTCGGACTTCGATCAATCAGGAGAGTTACCGCATGAACGGAAAAATCCGCCGCGTTATCACCGGCCACGACAAAAACGGCAAAGCCATCGTCATCGAAGACGGTCTCGCACCCGCGGTGCGTACCAACCCGATGCGCCCCGGCCACATCTCGGTGGATATGTGGAAGACGGCGGCAACACCGCACATCCTGCATGCCACGGAAAATGATCCGACCGACGGCCCGAAGCAGATTCATCCGCTGCCCGGCGGCACGGTATTCCGCATCAGCGAGATCGCGCCGGAAACCGAAGCCATCCGCAACATCAGCCCCGAGCAATCGAAGGCGGTGTTCGAGGCCATGGGCAATAAAAACGCCACCACCGCCGGCACCGCCAAAGGCCGTCACCCCTTCATGCACCGCACGCAAACCATTGATTATGCAGTAGTTTTAAAGGGCGAGATCACCATGCTGCTGGATGATCAGGATGTCGTGCTGAAGGAAGGCGACGTTGTCATCCAGCGCGGCACCAACCACGCCTGGAGCAACCGTTCGGACAAACCGGCGCTGATGCTCTACGTGCTGATCGACGGCAAGTTCGATGAGGAACTGCAGGGGCACTTCGGTAGCGGTGGTCACTAAACACAACGCAAAACAAGAAGAACCATCGGAGGAGTTTATGCGCGTGATTACCCGTGCACTTTATGTTGCCGCAGCGTTGATGCTGGCATCCACATTCGCCATCGCATCCGAAACCTATCCGGCTCGCACGGTGCGCATCGTGGTGCCCTTCGCGCCCGGCGGTTTTGTCGATTTCACGGCGCGTCTGGTCGCGCCGCCGTATTCGCAAATCATGGGCCAGCAGTTTGTGGTTGATAACCGCCCCGGGGCCGGCGGCATCGTCGGTGCCGAACTGGCGGCGCGTTCCGCGCCCGACGGTTACACGCTGATCATCGGCAGCGCGGGCACGCATTCGGTGAACCAGAGCCTGTATCCGAAGCTGCCCTATAACGTGTTGCGTGATTTCATCCCGGTCGCGCGCCTGACCGATGCACCGAGCATCCTGACCGTGCATCCGTCACTGCCGGTGAAAAACGTGAAAGACCTGATCGCCCTCGCCCGCAAACAGCCGGGGCAGGTCAACTACGCCTCGGCCGGCGCGGGCACTTCGACGCATCTGGCTGCGGTGCTGTTTGAAAGCATCGCCCAGGTGAAGATGTCGCATATCGCGTTCAAGGGCGGCGGACCGGCAGTGGTGTCGGTGCTGTCCGGTGAGACGCCGGTGACATTCGCCACTGCGGCTTCGGTTGCGCCGCACACCGCATCAGGCCGGTTGCGCGCGATTGCGGTCACTTCGGGCCAGCGTTCTGCGGTGTTGCCGGAGCTGCCGACCATCGCCGAGAGCGGATTGAAGGGTTATGAAATGCTCAACTGGCTGGGCTTGTTTGCGCCGACCGGCACACCGAAAGCGATTGTCGATCGGCTCAGCCGCGAATCGCTGAAGGTTGTTGCGCAAGCGGAAGTGGTGAAACGTTTTAATTCCCAGGGCGCGGAACCGTCACCGCTGGCCTCGGAAGAATTCGCGCCCTTCGTCAAAAACGAAATCGCCAAGTGGGCGAAGATTGTTGCGGCGACGGGAATGACGGCAGACTGAAGCAGTGTCCGCCGGTCGGCGATAAGCCGTCAGGGCTTGGCGATTTTCATCGCCGCGGCGGCAATGGGTTTGGCCCAGTCCGGTACGCGCGGCAGATCCTGCGGGTTGCGGATGCGGCCGCGCTCCATGTGCAGCACCAGCAACGGTTTCGGCACTTTGCCGGCGGCAGGGTCGGCCTCGAAACTGTTGTCATACATCCGCAACGAGCTCAACACCGGCAGCAGCGCGATCAGGTTGAGCCGGCTGTGTTCAAAGCGGCGGCGGATTGCAGTTTCCGGAATGTCATGACCACCGCGGGCGACTTCA
>CBHTVL010000414.1:0-2653 GCA_966096475.1 uncultured Burkholderiales bacterium | reverse complement strand
GGCTGGCCAGCATGTTCGGTTACGACCGGGAATCGGAAGTCACCGGGCACAAGGTCGAGGACCTGATTGCGCAATCATGGCGCGAGCAGGTCGTTGAGAACATGAACCGGCGCCTGTCGGGTGATTGCCATCGCACGCGCCTGGAGTTTGTCGCCCTGCGGCGTGACGGTACGGAGTTCGAGGTGGCTGTCGACGGCGCAGTCTCTTCCTATCAGGGGCGGCCGGCGCTGGTCGGGTTGATTGAAGATCAATCTGACCGTCAGAAGGCTGCGGATGTGCTGAAGGCCTATGTATCGAAGCTGGAACTGGCGGTACTGGGCACCGTACAGGTGGCGTCATCCATGGTCGAGATGCGGGATCCGTATACCGCAGGGCATGAGCGCCGTGTCGGCGAAATCGCCGCGGCCATCGGCCGCAAAATGCAGCTCGACAGCCATTGTATCGACGGCCTGCGCATCATCGGCCAGGTGCATGACATCGGCAAAATCGGCATTCCCGCCGAAATCCTTTCCAAACCCGGACGGTTGTCACGCAGCGAAATGGATCTGATCCGGGAGCATTCGCAGAAGGGTTACGAAATCCTGAAAACCGTGGAGTATCCCTGGCCGATTGCCGATGCCGTGCTTCAGCACCATGAACGCATGGACGGCTCCGGCTATCCGCAGGGATTGTCCGGCGATCAAATCACGGTCGAGGCCCGGATCATGGCTGTTGCCGACACGATCGAGGCGATGTCGGCACACCGTCCTTACCGTGCCGGACTCGGACTGGATGCGGCGCTGAACGAAATCGAACGCGGTAACGGCATTCAATATGACTCCGCTTGTGCCGATGCCTGTCTGGCACTGTTTCGCGAAGACCGCTACGAATTGCCGGCCTGATCACAGTTCCAGCGGCCGGCCGTATCCCGTCAATTCCAGATAGCCGCTGCCGATGCGTTTTCCCTTGCTGAAAGCACGGACCGCGCCTTCCCAGTAAACCGCACCGGTCGTTTGCCGGGTGTCGTTCTCCTGATCGTCCATCAGCGGTTCCAGTTCAATTTCCAGGGAACCGATGGTGACGCGAAAGGCCACCGGATATCGTGTTCCGGTGCGCGGTGATTGCCACAGGCGCAGCGCGGTGAAGCGAACAGCGTCGTTGGCATAAACACGGCTTTGGCCGGAGGCCTCACGCAACTTGGCTGCCGCCCACAAGGGCTGCGACGTATTGCCCTGACGCATTTGAAATGCCATCAGCGCGCGGCCATCATTCAGATTGATGCCGATCCAGTCCCAGCCTGCGGCGGTTTCAGGCAGATAGGCCGATGACCACTCATGATCCAGCCAGGCATTGCCGCTGACAGTGCGTGATGCGCCGCTGGTGCGCAGGGCGCCGCTGACCTGAAGCTGCGGAACGCTGTAGTAGTGGCTGGCCGCATCGGCTCCCGGCCCTTTGCGGCTATAGCCATCGGCACCTTGCAGCAACAAGGGTTGTGTTGCACTCATCCGCAGATTCAGCGCCAGTTCCGGTGCTTCGATACGCGACTCATAACCGCTGCTACGACGTGACAGCTGCCAGTCGTCAAGCCATACCTTTGTATCGTTTTCGCTCGCACCGGCCAATCCGAATACGGCACGCGCGGCTTTCTGGCTGTGGATCAGCCGGCCCTGCCCCGGATCGGCGATCGCGGCGTGGGCAATGATGATCTGCTCCGGATTGAACGCACTGGGGTTGCCGGCCGGCAACTGCGGCCGGGCGCGGAAAAACGTGATCTGGAAGCCGAGTTCGCGCGCGGCCTGATCCTGAACCCAGCCGGTGATGTACCACCATTCAATGCGGAATGCGGGGTGACTGCCGTGATCCCGCGGAAACTGCAGCAGTTGTCCGGGTTCTGCTTTGGCAGACCGGTTTTGCGCAGCAGTTGCTGCAGCAAGACCGCCGGCGCCGCAGCAGCCGGCCATGACGGCCAGCAGCAGGCGTCGTCTGGAGGGGCGGTGCATCACCAGTCCTCGCGCACGGCGGCGACCGTATCGCTGCGCATCACGCTGCGCGCGCTGACCACCGCAGTGGCAGACGCGCAGGCGGCAGTAATGATGAACAGCACCAGCAACTGCAGCCAGGGCATATGCAATTCCATGCTCCAGTGAAAGGACTGGCGGTTGATCACATGAATCAGCACGATGCCGATGACAGTACCGACGGCGAGTCCGCTCAATGCGCCTACGGCGGCTGTCAGTGCGCCTTCGCCGGCCAGCATCACGGAACTCTGGCCCCGTGTCATGCCGAGGTGGCGGAGCACGCCGAATTCGCGCCGGCGCGCCAGAGCCTGCACGCCGAAAGCCACGCTGACGCCGAACAGTCCGACGATCAGTGCCGCCAGTTCCAGGGCCCAGGTGATGGCGAAGGTGCGGTCGAAAATGCCCAGAGAGATTTTGCGGATGGTGCCGGCGCTGACGATTTCAATGGCGGCATTTGCGGGCAGGGCGGCGCGCAGCGCCTGTTCAGCAGTTGTTGTTGATGTGTCCGGTGCCAGCCGAATCGCGGCATCGTTGGCCGATGAGTCCGCGGTCCACGTGCGGTAAAGATCGCGGCTGATGATGGCGGCGCCGTTTTGCCGTGAATAATCACGCCAGATGCCGGCAACCGTGAATGTGCGCGCAGTCCCGCCAACGGG
>CBHTVL010000413.1:0-2664 GCA_966096475.1 uncultured Burkholderiales bacterium | reverse complement strand
GCAGGCACTCCCGGAACTCAAGCCCAGCGCGGAACTGGGCGCGAACAATGACGAGGTTTATGGTGACTGGCTGGGACTTTCCAGGGAAGAACTGGCTGTCTTGAAGGCTGAGAAAGTGATCTAGGCCAGCGCTGACGCTGTGCAGCGGCAGACGGTTCGCGCCGATCAGATAACGGAAACCCGTTTTTCTTTCAGGGCTTGCTCGTGGCTGACCGTCGGCGCCACCAGCTGATAGAGCCCGCGTCGTGTGTTGCTGAACAGCGAGCGCATTTTTTCAGTCCACGGGGTCTTGCGGGCCTGCAGTGCCGCGGGGCTTTCCCAGACATCGGGTCCGGTCATTTCATAGGCGGTCAGGTAACGCGGGCCATCACTGGTGCCACCGAGGACGCCGGTGGAGGCAAAACGCCGCGCACGCAACACGCCGGGAATGCCGACGCAGCGCGGCAGGTGCTCCTTGTCATACCACTCGTTGTATTCATCGACGATATGGTCCGGGATGTCGGTGTGCACGATATACATCCAGGGCGCATCCGGTGCCGGCATATTGCCGACTTCGCACATCAGCTGGAAATTCATCCGTTCGCGTTTGTCGCCGTAGAGTTTGCGCATGCGCAGGGACCACGGTGTCGGATTGGCGACGATGGTTTGGAAGTCTTTCGCGGCTTCCACGCCGGCATCGGCGGTTTCATACCAGGCGAGGTAGCGGATGTCGGCCGCGTCGCTGTTCCATTTCCGGCAGATGTAACGCCGTGTGCGCACAAAGCCGGGCAGGGCCGTCAGCTGCGGCACATGTTCCAGCGAGTACCAGTCGTTGAATTCCGCGTCGTGTTCGGCTGCGACATCGAGGCGAACGGTGATCAGTCCGCCTGCTGTTGCCGTCATGCCGGCACTTCCAGGTCGACCAGCGGGCCGTACTGCTGGCCGCCGAACACGTCACCGTCGTTGATGTCGCCGGAGATTACCGGGCGCGGGATGGTGATCTTGATCGCCGATGCCGCATCGTAATTGATGATGGCGACGACTCCGGGTTTCAGCCGGTAGGTTTTGGCGAACCAGTCGGCGTTGATCAGTTTCACGTCACGCACTTTCTCGTAGGTGGCGTGGTCCTTGAAAATGATGTCGAAGGTCAGTTCGAAGGGCCCCGAGTTCTTGCTGCGGATCAGCTTGGTAACTTGCCAGAGTTTGGTGGCCATGATCAGAGGCTCTCGTAGTTGAGGCGGAACATCTCCAGCGGAGAGTCCGGTTCGACAACATGGTTCATGTTGAAGCGGTAGCTGGCGCCCTTGTCGATTTCGGCAGGCGAGTAGGGGAAGGCCACCGAGGTGATCAGCCCCGTCCACTCCGGCACCGGGTAATGCACGGCAATATGGCTCAACGATTTGGCCAGAGCATTCGCCAGCTTCTGTGTCGGTGCGGTGATCTGGAACAGCAGGCCGACTTCATGACCGATGCTCATGTCGGGTTCCAGAATGCCCATCGCGGCGTTGCGGCCGAACTGGCGGATGTCCAGACGGTACTGGCTGTCAATCGAGTCGCCCATCACGGCGCGGATGCGGTCCTTCGCCGCTTTGACCAGATTCTCCAGCCAGTGATCGAACTGGCGCAGGATGATCGGATCGCGCACCGAGCCGAGGACAATGCTCTGGTAGCCGGCGAGTTCTGCGCCTTCCAGTTTGATCGTGTAACGCTCGGCGTGTTTGAAGGTGCTGCCGGAGACTTTCACGGCGCGGTCGGAGATCGCTTCGTAACGTGCATTGACGGTATTGAGAATGCCCGAAGGTTCGACCAGTTCGTAGGGCGTCGAGTTTTCGTAGAGATTGTGCGAGGCCACACTGGTGGGATCGCAGCGGTAGTCCGGATTCGGCGGCTCGATGATGAAATGGTCATCGGTGACGATGGCGAAGTTGCAGTCCGGGTATTTGCGCAGCACCACGCTGGCCGCGCCGCATTCCATGATCTTGGCCATATGCCAGACGGTGGCCGGATTGAAACCCTTCATCACCGGCATTGCGGCAAAAATCGAGGTGTCGCTGGAGCGCCCGGCGATGACCACGTCGGCGCCGTTCTGCAGTGCTTCGATATAGGGCTCGGCGCCGCACATGCCGACGATATGGCTGCTGCGGTCGATCACGCCCTCATCAAACACCGGTGCATTGGCCAGCGGCTTGATGCGTCCTTCCTTCAGCCGGCGCTTCAGATAGGCGCGGTCCTGTTCTGAATAAATGGTCGCCAGCTTGAAATTGAGCTTTTCCTCGCGCGCGATGTCGCGGACGATGCCGGCGAGACGGTCAACCTGGGCATCGGTGCCGGCGGTCATCGCCGAGCCGACAACAACCGGGATTTTCGCCGCTCGTGCCGCCATGATCATCAGCCGGATATCGCGTTTGCAGGCAGCGTCGGAGAACTGCGGTTCGCCGGAGCCGAGGTGGTGCGGGCCGGGATCAGTGGAGCCGGCGTCGGCGCCGATGAAATCGGGCTTCAGCGACATGGCGCGCTTCAGGGTTTCCTCGCGGAAGCCCGAGCCGAGAATGCCGGTGGCGGAGAGGATGCGGATTTCTTTCATGCGAGCACTTTCGAGTCGGCGACGGCGGGACCGCGCACCGTGGTGCGGTAAAGAAGGCGCGGCAAGGGGTCATAGTCGAATGTCGCCTTGTGCTGCAGGGC
>CBHTVL010000412.1:0-2677 GCA_966096475.1 uncultured Burkholderiales bacterium | reverse complement strand
GCCGAGGCGGAAGCGGCAAGGGTGCCGGTTTACATCGGCGTCGATCAGCCGGCGGTCGGACTGGTTGATGCAGTGGCGGAACGGCATCCGCAACTGCGCATCATCCTTGACCATATGGCGCTGGCCAGCGGCGCCAAGGATGATGAAGCTTTTCGGAATATCGACAGGCTGCTCGCCATCGCGAAGCGGCCCAATGTAGGTGTGAAAGTCAGTGCACTGCCCGGTTACTCAACGGCGCCCTATCCCTACAGCAACCTGCATGGCTATGTGAAGCGCGTCTATGACGCCTTCGGACCCGGACGCCTGTTCTGGGGCAGCGATCTGACGCGCCTCAAATGCAGCTATCGCCAGTGCGTAACAGTGTTCACCGAAGAAATGCCCTGGCTCACGACCGGTGATCTGGAACTGATCATGGGCCGTGCGCTTTGCGACTGGCTCGACTGGCCGGCCTGAGGGCGGTCGTGGCTGTTTAGACCCGCGGGCGCAGTGAACTGCCGGCGTCGATGGTGACCACCGTGCCGCTGATGTAGGAGGCGCGGTTCGACGCCAGGAAAGTTGCCAGATCCGAGACTTCCGAAGGGCGTCCCGCGCGGCCGAAGGGCAGCGAGGCGACCACCTTGGCCTGCAGTTCGGGCCAGCGCGATTCATCACCGAAGGCCTTCAGCGCCTGCTCCTTGAAATGCCCGATCTGACGTTCGGTTTCGATGCGCCCCGGGTTGATGCCGACCACACGAATGCCGTGATCCACGCTTTCCGAGCCGAGCGCGCGGGTGAAAGCCATCAGTCCGGCATTACCGGTGGTGCCGGTGATGTAGTTGGCGCGATGACGTTCGCCGGCGACGCCGATGATGTTGAGGATGACCCCGGATTTGCGTTCGCGCATGGCCTTGTAGAGTTCACGCGTCAGATTGATGAAACCGAAGACCTTCAGGTCCCAGGCCTGGCGCCAGCGCTCGTCGGTGATGTCCAGCAGGTCACCGCCGGGAATCGCGCCGGCATTGTTGATCAGGATGTCGACGCCGGCGCAGGTTTTGCCGAGGGCGACGACGTTTTCCGTTTTGCTCAGGTCGACCGCATGGATGAAGACTTCGGTCTTGTATTGCTTGCGGATGGCTTCAGCGGCTGATTTCAGCGCCGATTCGTTGCGCGCCGCGAGATGGACAATTGCACCTTCCGACGCGAAGCCCTGCGCACAGGCCAGTCCGAGGCCTTTGGAGGCGCCGGTGATCAATACTTTTTTACCGCGAAGTTCCAGATCCAAAGTGTTCCCCTGATTGATGCGTTGTTGTTGCTTGCAGTGGCTTAAGCTGCAACGCGTTGCGGTCCGCCCTTGCCGGCAGCGAGTGCCGTGATTTCACGGACATCTTTCGCATTCTCGAAATCCTGGATGGCCGCATACAGCCGCGCGACATTGTCCGTGGACAGCGCACGTGCGGCGCAGTTGTCGAATTTGGCCTTGAGCATTTCCGCCGGCAGCGGCTTGTCGACGGTGCGGCCCAGCGCCTGATCGGTCTTGGTGCTGACCACGCGGCCGTCGGCCAGCGTGACTTTGACTTCGGCGCCGAAGTGGTTGTCGGCGGGGAACTGTTCGGTGGTGTACGTCGCAACGTGGATTTTCGGCAGGATGGCGCGTGTTGCGGGGTCTTTCCAGTTGTCACCTTCGAAGTGTTCCAGCTTGACCGTGCGGTCTTTCAGCGCACGCGCCAGCGTGTACTGCACGCTGAATTTGGCGTCGAGCGAGGATTGCGGGTCCGGGCGGTTGGTGTGTTCGAGGCGGCGCGTATGCGTCCAGGAATCGATGCGCGCGACCTGTTCGGGTTTCAGGTTGTGTTTCTGCACGAGTTCGAGCATGCAATCGATCGCCGGATGGGTGCTGCCGCAGCAGGGGTAGGACTTGATGGCGATGCCGGGGCGGGTGATGTCGAGCGGTTTGGCCCAGGCCGGGATCGCCTTGCTCGCGTCGTAGTTGCCGGCGCCGTTGAAGACTTCGAAATAACCCTGCTTGTGTTCAAAGGCTTGGTCGCCGGCGGTGAAGCCGTCGCGCGCCAGCAGTGCGGCGAACAGGCCGCTGCGTGCGCAGTGGCCGACATGCAGCGGTTTGGTCATGGTGCCGAAATTCGATTTGACGCCGGCGGCGAGTGATGCGGCGATCGACAGCGCCGTGGCGGTTTTTTCAAGCGACAGTTTCAGCAGGTGCGCGCAGGCTGCAGCGCTGCCGAATACGCCGATGGTGGTCGTCGGATGCCAGCCTTTGGTGTACTGGTAGAAGTTCACCACCATCGACAGTTTGCATTCGGCTTCGAAGCCGGCGACGTAGGCCGCGATGAAGTCTTTGCCGGTGGCGCCGGTTTCATCGGCGAGTGCAAACAGCGCAGGCAGGATGGGCACCGAAGGATGGCCGCCCAGCGTGTTGTTGCAATCGTCGAAGTCCAGCGCGTGCGAGGCCGTGCCGTTGACCAGCGCCGCATCGAGTGCGCCGATGCGCCGTGCGTGGCCGAAGACCAGTGAGGGGCCGCTGCTCGAACCCGAGACGCCGAGCAGGATGCGCGTCGCGTCTTCTGCAGCGCCGGCAATCGTCACGCCGACCGTGTCGAGGATGCCGACCTCGGCCCAGTGCACGGCGTCTGCCGGCAGGGTGTTGTACTGCAATTCATTGATTTTATTGGATAAATCCGTA
>CBHTVL010000411.1:0-2680 GCA_966096475.1 uncultured Burkholderiales bacterium | reverse complement strand
GCAGGCGATGGGCGGTGCAATGAGCACCACCGGCGTGCCTGATGGCGCCCCCTTTGTCACCGGCGCGCAGATCGGCGACTCGGGTACCGGTCTGCATCTGGCAATCGGCCTGCTGGCCGCTTTGCACCAGGCCAACCGTACCGGCCAGGGCCAGTATGTCGAAGTGGCGATGATGGACGGTGTGATGAATCTGTGCCGCGTGAAATGGCGCGATCATCAGCGTCTGACCCGCGGCGATCTGCCGGAATATTCGGTGCCGACCTACAAGGGCATGGGCGAAACGCCGCGCGCCGGCAATGACTCCGGCGGCGGTCAGCTCGGCAATGCGATCCATTGCAAACCGCATGGCGCCAACGACTGGCTGTATATCGTTGTGCAGGAGGCGGTTTGGGATGCGCTGGCCACGCGCATCGGCCCGGATGTCGGTGTGCCCGACCTCGCGACGGATGCGCGTTTTGCCACCATCGGCGAGCGCCGCAAGAACCAGCAGCTGATGTGGACGCTGATCAACAAATTCGCGGAGAAGTTTACCAAGCGCGAATTCATGGCCATTCTCAATCCGCTGGACGTGCCCTGCGGCCCGATCATGTCGACGGAAGACCTCGCCAACGACGAACACGTGCGCGGCCGCGAGATGTATGTCGAGCTCGATCATCCGCAGCGCGGCAAGTGGTACAACGTCGGCATGCCGATCAAACTGTCTGCGTCACCGGCGGTGATCAAACGTTCCCCGCTGCTCGGCGAACATACCGACGAAGTGCTGAAGGATGTGCTCGGCTACGGCGGCGAGGCCATCGAGAAGCTGAAGGCCGCGGGCGCGTTCAGCCTGCCGCCGAAGAAAAAATAAGCGCGGGCCCGCACGGACCTGACGACATTCATTAAAGGATTGAACATGAAAATTGCAATCATCGGACAGCAGGATTTCGGCAAGGAAGTACTCGAGGCTTTCCTCGCGCGCAAGGATGAAGTGGCGGGTGTGTTCTGCGCGCCGGAAAAACCGGGCGCGAAAGCCGATCCGCTGCGTACCGCTGCTGAAGCGCACGGCCTGAAAGTGTTCCAGTTCCCTTCACTGCGCGTGCCGGAAGCGCATGACGCGCTGAAGTCGCTGAATGTCGATATCGGCGTGATGGCCTATGTGCTGCAATTTGCGCCGGATACCTTTGTGCATCTGCCCCGACTGGGCATGATCCAGTACCACCCGTCGCTGCTGCCGCTTTACCGTGGCCCGTCATCGATCAACTGGCCGATCATTCGCGGCGATACCAAAACCGGCCTGACCATTTTCCGTCCCAACGAAGGCCTCGACGAAGGTCCGGTGATTCTGCAGAAGACCTGCGATATCGGTCCCGACGAAACCATCGGCGAAGTGTATTTCAACAAGCTGTTTCCGATGGGCGTCAAGGCCATGCTGGAAGCGGCGGATCTGGTCTATGCCGGAAAACACACCGAGACGGTGCAGGACGAGTCGCAGGCCAGTTACGAAGGCTGGTGCCGTGCCGGTGAGGCGCACATCCAGTGGGCCAACCATGTTGATTTTGTCTACAACGTGATTCGTGGCACCAATCCCGCGCCCGGCGCCTGGACGACGCTGAACGGCAAAAAAGTGCAGATTTTTGACGCGCGCAAACATCTGTTCCGCCGCTTTGCCGATGTCGTTGGCAAGATCGGCGAAGTCGCTGAAGTGACTGAAGGCAGTTTCAAGGTCACGGCGCAGGGCGGTTTCATCGAAGTGCTGCGTGCGCGCGGCGAAGACGGCAAGAAGCTGTCGGGCGGTGAATTCGCGCGTGCGAACGGATTGGCGAAGGGTGCCTTGCTCGGAACCTGACGTTTATCCGGGGTCCAAACCGGTTCAAGGCCACGCATTAGCGTGGCCTTTTTTATTTCTGATCATAACTATTTGTTTTTATTGATTTTTTCATTGCGCGAGACTGCGCAATCGTACGAATGGTTGTTTTTTGCTGACGTTTGTCGGCTTTGCAAGACCGATGGTCGGAGAAGTCCGGATAATGTGTGATGTTTTGCACTAAGTCCTTAAAAAACCAAAACTTTCAGAGGGGAATATCGTAAAATCTTTGAAATTCCGTCGTTAAGCCATTCAGCAGAAACATAAAAACAACGCGGATCGGGGCGCATTAAGGGATGAAAAAGCTGAGCTTCTGGAAGGCCGACTGGTTCCTCGGGCTCTTGGTCGCCATCGTGATGCTGATTGCGGCGCGGGGAGACCTGATCCAGAGCCTGGAACGCAAGGCTTATGATCTCGGGGTCAAAGCCGCATCACGGACGCCATCCGATCGTATCGCCATCATCGCCATTGACGACGCCAGCATTGCCAATATCGGCCGCTGGCCCTGGTCGCGCGATGTCCATGCCCGGATGATCGACCTGCTGGGCGGTGCCAAGGCAAAAGTCATTGCCAATACCACCTTCTTTTTTGAGCCCCAGCGCGACGCAGGGCTGGGTTATATCGAGAAACTCATTGCGCTGCAGCAGGAAGTTCCGCCGGTGGATCCTGCAAAACGCGGTTCCAGTGATGAGGCCCTGGTGAAAATCGGCGGCGTGCTTGCCGAAGCCGAGCAGGCGCTGAATACAGACCGCAAACTCGCCAGCAGCATCAAGCAGGCGGGCAATGTCGTGCTGCCGATGGTTTTTCAGCAATTAACCGAACCCCAGGGCAATCCCG
>CBHTVL010000410.1:0-2686 GCA_966096475.1 uncultured Burkholderiales bacterium | reverse complement strand
GCGTCTGATCTCGGAAAAGCACTCCTGGACGGCCGTGGCTGCCCAGCTGATGGACCTGGTGAGTCGCGAACGCTGACGACGAGGAAGGCTCCGGCCAGCCGGCCGGGCGGCTAAAAAGCAGCGTTTTGGCCCGAAAAAAGCCAAATCCGTCAGGCACTTGGAAAGGCTTGATTTATAGACCGTCACCCGTTATCACCGGCCCTCCAACGGCCCTGCCTGCGGAGCCTTTTCGAAGGCCCCCGCTTGCGTCCCCATCGTCTAGAGGCCTAGGACATCGCCCTTTCACGGCGGTAACCGGGGTTCGAATCCCCGTGGGGACGCCACAAATAAAGAAGCCACCTTCGGGTGGCCTTTTTATTTGTGGCGGCGGTTTACTTTTTTCCGGCCTGGTGTTTGCGGATGTAGTTTTCGTGGCGGAACAGAAAGTCCGGACCGATCAGGCGGTAATCAAAGCGGCCGTCCGGCCGGAAGCGCAGATCGAAAAAGCCGACCTCCCGTGTTCCCCAGTGCAGCATGGTCGGTGCGCTGTTGACGCAGGCCGTGGCGGGGGCCCACAGGTAATAAATGCCTTCAAACGAGAATGTGCGGGTCTGGTGCTTGTGCCCGGTGCTGATGACGCGGACGCCGAATTGCTTGCAAAGCGCCAGCAACCGAGTGCGGCTCACTGAATCGATGCAGGACTGCCGTGTCCACGGATCGTCGTAGTCGGGTTCTGTCGGGTGATCGAGAAAGACGGGTTTGTGCATGAACAGTGCGATGGGGCGACCCTGCCAGCCGGCGAGTGTCTGCTCCAGCCAGTCCCATTGTTCGGCTTCCGCGGCCTGGCCCTGGCTGCCCAGCAATTGCGCGTTGATGCCGACAAAACCCCAGCCTGCGGCATCAAAGGCCCAGCGTTCGCTGCCGAAGTGTTTGATGAAGCGGGCGCGTCTCGCATCATCGATACGCTTGGGCATATGGCCTGAAACAATGTTGTCGCCGATGTCGTGGTTGCCCGGCAGGCAGCGGAATGGCACCGGCAACCTTGCGATCTGCTCGCTCGCGAAGGCGTGATCGTTGTCATTGTCCGGATCCGACATGATCAGATCGCCGTTGGCCACGACCAGATCGGGTTGTTCGCGGGTGATCCACTCGATTACCTTCGTCCAGTTGTCGAGGTGGTGTTCCTGTCCGGCACCGAGATGGATGTCGGAGACTTGAACCAGGCGGAATTCTTTCATGGTACTTTTTTATCCTGTAGCAGATGCGGGCCGGTGAGCGTTGCTGAAACCGGCAATCCGGGTGGCAGCCAGCATAACAAAGCGTGATGTCCGCTTCATGTTCCGGTCGCAAAAACAGCTGAAACCGGTGCTGCGGTGCAGTCACGTAACCGGCTTTCCGTTATCTGGACTGCGATCACGCGTGCGCTGATTCATCACATTGCTCCGACAGGGTTCATGGGTTAGATTCGCCTGTCGTTTTTGGGAAAAGCAGAATCTTTTGTATCCAGCATCGGGAGTTCATATGGTTCAGAAAATCCGTTTGGTGATTCCGGAAGCGCCGTCGCCGCAGGCGGTTGCGGTAACCGAGACGCGCGCTGTAGCCAAAGGCGGCATCCGCCTCGGCATTCTCGACAACAGCAAGGGCAACGCCGACCATCTGCTGCGTTATATCGTCGAAGGCGTCAAGGCGCTGCTGCCGGTGGCCTCTGTCGTGGCCTTGCGCAAGGACAGCGTCAGCCTGCCGGCGCCCGCGGCGATTCTTGATCAACTGGCTGCGGAATCGGATTACGTCCTTTCCGCAATGGGTGATTGAGGGTCGTGCACGTCGTGGAGTGTCCACGACATGTCGACCCTGCGTAAACGCGGTTTGACCACTGCGGTCATTGTTTCCGGTCCCTTCCTCAAGCTGGGGCAGTCACAGGCACGCGTATTCGGTGTTCCTGATCTGCCCCTGATCGAGATTCCGCATCCGCTCGGCGGCCTCGCCATCGAGCAGGTCAAGGCGCGCGCCGAACATGCAGTGCCGCAATTCGTGAAACTGCTGAAGGAGAAGTCGCAATGAGCAAGCTCGCGCAAATGCTGCAGGCACCGGGCATGAGCATCGAGGCTGACGGCGACTTTGATGCCGTCAACGCGATGGTCATGGAAAAAGGCTGGGGTGACGGTCTGCCGGTGGTGCCGCCGACCGAGGAACGTGTCGCGGCCATGCTGGAATACTGTGATCGTCCCTGGGATCAGCCGATTGCCAAAATCCCGCCGCGCTGGGGTGAGGCGACGCCGTTGCGTCTGGCGGCGAATGCGGTGATGGCCGGCTGCGAGCCGCGTTATTTCCCGCTGTACCTGCTGGCCATCGAGGCGATGTGCGAGGAGCCGCTGAACCTGTACGGCGTGCAGGCGACGACGCATCTGTGTGCGCCGCTGGTGATCGTTAACGGTCCGGTGGCGAAAGAACTCAACATCAACGGCGGCCACAATGCATTCGGTCCCGGACACCGCGCCAACGCCACCATCGGGCGTGCGATCCGTCTGGCGCTGCTCAATATCGGCGGTGCGATTCCGGCGCTCGGCGACATGTCCACTTTCGCCTCGCGGGCGAAATACAGCTATCTGGTTGCGGAGAACGCGGGGGAGACTCCCTGGGAACCGCTGCCTGGCGAGCGCGGCCTGACGCGCGAGACCAGCGCGGTGACCGTGATCGGCGCGGAGTG
>CBHTVL010000409.1:0-2688 GCA_966096475.1 uncultured Burkholderiales bacterium | reverse complement strand
GCTGCTGCGCGAACTGGATCGGGTGGCGGCTGCCGGTGTGCCGGTGCTGGCCGGGCTGTCACGCAAATCAATGATCGGCGCGCTGACCGGACGTGAAGTGGGCGATCGCGTGTTCGGCAGCGTTGCTGCGGCACTGATTGCAGCACAGCGCGGTGCAGTCATCCTGCGCGTGCACGATGTCGCCGCAACACGCGACGCGCTCGTGGTGTGGAAGGCTGTAGAATCGAATAAAAACAAGGACTAAGCGATGCGCCTGCGCATCAGGGAGTGTGGCCATGAGCAGAAAGTATTTCGGCACTGACGGTGTCCGCGGCACGGTGGGCGAAGCGCCCATTACGCCGGATTTCGTGATGCGACTGGGTTATGCCGCCGGCAAGGTACTGGCGGGCAAAGCCGCGGGCAGTGGGCGTCCCACGGTGCTGATTGGCAAGGACACGCGCGTCTCCGGTTATATGCTGGAGTCGGCGCTTGAGGCCGGCCTGTCATCCGCGGGGGTGGATGTGCTGCTGGTCGGGCCGATGCCGACGCCCGGTGTGGCCTATCTGACACGCGCCCTTCGCCTGTCCGCCGGCATCGTCATCAGCGCTTCGCACAACCCCTATCAGGATAACGGCATCAAGTTTTTCTCGGCCGACGGCAACAAACTGGCCGATGCCACCGAATCGGCGATTGAAGCGGCGCTGGGCCAGCCGCTGAAATGCAAATCATCTGCCGGGCTGGGCAAGGCGCGGCGCATGGATGATGCCGCAGGCCGCTACATTGAATTCTGCAAGAGCACCTTCCCGGCGAATCTCGATCTGCACGGACTGCGCATTGCGGTGGATTGCGCGCACGGCGCCGGTTATCACATTGCGCCACCGGTATTTCACGAACTCGGCGCCGAAGTGGTGGCGGTTGGCGCGCAGCCGGACGGCTTCAACATCAACAAGGGTGTGGGTGCGACCCACGCCGAGTCACTGCAGCGCGCGGTCAAACGGTCGAAGGCCGATATCGGCATCGCGCTCGATGGTGACGGCGACCGGCTGATCATGGCTGATGCCAAAGGGCGTATTTACGACGGTGACGAACTGCTTTATGTGATCGCCTCGCATCGCAAGCGCGCCCGTCAGCTGCGCGGCGGTGTGGTCGGCACGCAGATGACCAATCTGGCGATGGCCCAGGCGCTGGCGAAACTGAAGATTCCATTCGAACGCGCCAAGGTCGGCGACCGTTATGTGCTGGAGATGCTGCACAAACGCGGCTGGCAGATCGGCGGCGAGAATTCCGGGCATCTGATCTGCCTCGATCAGCACACCACGGGTGATGCCATCGTGTCGGCATTGCAGGTGCTGCAGGCGCTGATCGCTGCGAACAAAACGCTGGATCAGGCAGTTGATTTCAAGCTCTATCCGCAGGTGCTGGTGAACGTGCGGCTGGCCGGTGGTTCGGCGCCCGATATCGTGGCGGCGCCGGCGGTGCAGAAGGCAGTAGTTGTTGCTGAACGTGCGATGGGCAATGCCGGACGTGTATTGTTGCGGCCGTCAGGCACGGAGCCTGTCATCCGGGTCATGGTGGAAGGGCAGTCCCGTTCTGCTGCCACACGCTGCGCCACCGCGATCGCAAAAGCCGTACGCAGTGCTGCTGCCTGATAGCATAATTTTTGCAGTCAGCCGAAACGGCCGGTAATGTAGTCCTCAGTTGCCTGTTTTTTCGGCTTGATGAAGATTTCGTCGGTCTTTCCGTATTCAATCATTTCGCCGAGATACATATAGGCGGTGAAGTCGGATACCCGCGCAGCCTGCTGCATGTTGTGGGTGACGATGGCCACCGTGTATTCGGACTTGAGCTCATTGACCAGTTCCTCGATTTTTGCGGTCGAGATCGGGTCGAGAGCGGATGTCGGTTCGTCAAGCAGGATGACCGAGGGTTTGACTGCGACCGATCGGGCGATGCAGAGGCGCTGCTGCTGGCCACCGGACAGGGCAAGGCCGCTTTGATTGAGCTTGTCCTTCACTTCATTCCACAGTGCGGTTTTGGTCAATGCCCACTGTACTCGTTCATCCATTGCGCCTTTCGGCAGATTTTCATACAGCCGGACGCCAAAGGCGATGTTGTCGTAGATCGACATGGGGAAAGGTGTCGGTTTCTGGAAAACCATACCGACTCGCGCGCGCAGCAGATTCAGATCCTGCTGGGGATCCAGAATGTTCTGGCCATAAAAATTGATTTCGCCTTCCGCGGTCTGGCCGGGATAGAGGCTGTACATGCGGTTAAGCGCTCTCAGCAGCGTGGACTTCCCGCAGCCCGAAGGACCGATGAAGGCGGTGACCCGGTGTTCAATGATGTCCAGATTGATGTTTTTAAGACCCTGGAACTTGCCGTAATAGAAGTTCAGGTTGCGGATCTGGATGGCGCTTTTCAATTCCTGCGCTTGGGGCTCGGTCATGGCGGGCTCTTTTAGATGGCTTAGGACGTTCATGGGGGGGCGGTTTCAGCCGGTGACTTTATCGCGGAAGAAAACCCGCGCCAGAATATTCAGCACCAGCACGGTCAGGGTGATCAGCAGAGCCCCGCCCCAGGCCAGGCGCACCCAGTTGTCATAGGGACTCATGGCGAACTGGAAAATCACGACCGGCAGATTCGACATTGGGCCGTTCATGTTCAGCGAGAAAAACTGGTTGTTCAGTGCGGTGAACAGCAAAGGAGCCG
>CBHTVL010000408.1:0-2689 GCA_966096475.1 uncultured Burkholderiales bacterium | reverse complement strand
CCAGCGCGATCATCACGATATGCATCACGTTGGGCATCACGTGGCGCATCATGATGCGCCAGTGCGAGACGCCGAAGGCATGCGCCGCCTGGATGTATTCCAGTTCGCGCAGCTTGAGGGTTTCGCCGCGCAGCAGCCGGCACAGCCCCGTCCAGCTGGTCACGCCGAGAATCACGCACAGCGCAATCAGGCGCACGTCGGCACGGATTTCGCTGCTCGGAAACAGCGAGGCATTGTTTTCGATATAAACCTGCATCATCAGCACCGCGGCCGCGATCAGCAGCACCCCGGGTATCGAGGACAAGGTTGTATAGAGGTACTGAATCATGTCGTCCACCCTGCCTTTGAAATAACCCGCCATCACCCCGAGCAGCAGCGCGAAAGGCAGCATCACCAGCGTCGCCAGCGTGCCGATCACCATGCCGGTGCGAATGCTTTTCAGTGCCTGATACAACACGTCCTGACCGACCTTGTCGGTGCCGAACACATGGTAATGCGGCGCCAGAGCAATAACCGGCCCTGCAAACACCGCGAGCGCTGCCAGTGCGCTCAGCGCGGCGCGCCAGGGCGTCGCCGTGCGGCCGCGCCAGATATCACCCCAGGCCTGTTCAATGCCGGTGCCGCTGCGCTGCGCCACCGCTGCGCTCAACGCCACCGCCGCGGTAAACCAGATCAGCAAGGCCACCGCCAGTCCGCGGAATCCGCGCAGCGTGACATCCCCTGCCCAGTCGGCCTCGGGATTTTTCAGATGCGCGCCGCCATGCCGGAGACGCGGAAATTCACGCACTTCACGGCCATCCGGCAACAGCAGCGTTTCCTTGGCATAGAGATGGGTTGCCAGCGGCGCTGAATAAGTTTTTTCGCGCGTCACACGCAGCGGTTGCAGTGCAAGATCCAGCAGGCTGCGCAATTCGGTGGCATAAGCGGCCTTGCCGTCCTGCGGCGGCAGCGCCGGGCGGTAATGGATGGAATCCAGCAGACCGGCCAGTACGAATGCCGCAAGAATCACTGCCGCGGCCATGCCGCTGGCGCTGCGGCTGACGCGCGACCAGGGCGCACGCAGATGCGGCCGGGCGCGGGCATAAAGCGCATAACCGATCACAGCCGCTACCAGCAGCCAGACCAGCGCATCCGTCCACAGCAGTTCGAAGCGGAAAGGCAGCAGGGTCATGAGAAACGCACCCGCGGATCGACCAGCGTATAGGACAGGTCGGTCATGATCAGGCCGATCACATACAACACTGAACCGAGGAACACCATCACCCGCACAATGGCGAAATCCTGCTGGCTGATGGCGTCAATGGTGTAACTGCCCAACCCCGGAATGCCGAAAAAGGATTCGGTGATCAGCGCACCCATGAACAGCAGCGGAATCACCACCACCACGCCGGTGAGGATCGGAATCATCGCGTTCTGCAATACGTGACGGAACAGCACGCGCGCCTCGCTGAGCCCCTTGGCGCGTGCGGTGCGCACATAGTCCTTGCTGATTTCCTCAAGGAAAATCGTGCGGTACCAGCGCGCGTTGCCGCCGATGCCGCTGACCACGCCGATCAGCACCGGCAGCGCAAGGAATTTGATCGCATCAAAGCCGCCGTTGTAACCGGAGATCGGCACCAGATTCCACAGCTTGCCGAACAGGAACTGGCCGCCGATGATGTAGAACAGCGTCGACACCGACATCATCAGCACACACAGCACCACACCCCAGAAATCAAGCACCGTGGCACGGAAAAAAGCCATCAGCAGCGCAAACGAGATATAGACCAGCAAGCCGATCAGGAAGGCCGGCAGTTGCACCGCAAGGCTGGGCCACATCCGCGTGCTGATGTCGTAACCGATATTGCGGCCCTGGTCGGAAGATCCGAACTCAAAAGCAAACAGTCTCACCGACTTGTCGAAAAACACGGTGTCGGTGACCCGCTCAATGCCACTTGATTTTTCATTTAAAAACAATGGCTTATGATAACCCCGCTCCTGTTTCCATTTTTCAACGGCCTCGGGAGTAACACGCTTCGCACCCAGTTGCGCCCGCGCCATGTCGTCCGGTGTGTTGACGAAAAAGAACAGCGCAAAGGTCAGCACATTGACGCCGATCAGCACGAACACGCCGTAGATCAGCCGTCGGATGATGTAACCGGTCATGACGACTCTCCCGCGACGGCGGTGCGCCGCTCACGCCGGCGATAAGCCGCCCAGGCCGGCCATGCGCCCAGCACGAGAACAGCGGCCAGCAGTCCCAGCGGCCACAGCACGGGCGGATTCCACTGACGACGCAGTTGCGCACGAGTCGCCACATCCAGGCGTTGGTACTTGAGGCTGTTGTTGGCCATCTGGTTGGGTTTGCGGTTGAGCAACCAACCGTGATGCAGCGTGTAGTCCTTGGGAAAGAAACTCCATGCCCAGGGCGAATCATGGCGCAGCAACGCAACCATGCGGTCAATGATGGCCTGCCGCTCTGCGCCGTTGGGCATGTGTTTCATGCGCTCGAACAGGCGGTCGAATTCGGGATTGTTGTAGTTCGCGGCGTTTTCGCCCTGGGTCTTGGCGCGCGACTGCGGGCCGTGAAACAGGAACAGGAAGTTTTCCGGATCGGGATAGTCGGCGTTCCAGCCCATGAAGAACAGCTGGGCTGTACCGCGGCGCAACTTGTCCTGCAGGCGGTTGAAGTCGGTGGCGCGGATCACCA
>CBHTVL010000407.1:0-2704 GCA_966096475.1 uncultured Burkholderiales bacterium | reverse complement strand
CGCAGCATCCTTCAGGTTCAGCGCGACACCCCGAGCTTCGGTTTTGTGAAGAATGTCCGGCGATTCAATTTTCAGCGCCACCGGATAACCGAGGGCTTCAGCCGCTGTTGCCGCGGCATCTGCAGTAGCAGCGAGTTTCGCCGCTGCCGTCCTGACGCCGCAGCTTTGCAGCAAGACTTGTCCTTCCAGGCTGGATACGGGGCCCGCTTGCGCCGGAACATTCAGCACGGGCAACCGCATTGCCGCCCGTCGCGGCGCATCTTCCAACCAGTGGCGCTGCGCTTCCGCATAACGCACCAGCGCAGCCACCGCATCAACAGCGGGATCTGCACCGCGCAGAACGGGAATTCCGAGACCACGCATTTTTGCCAGCGCGGCCTCGGGCGCCGCAACCCAGCAGACCACCCAGGGCTTGGTGATCAAGGCCTTTATTTTCGCGAAGATGTCGACCAGTCGATCGACATGCGAATCCATCAGCTGCAACCAGACAATACCGACATGCACTTGCGGATCGCTCATCATGATGCGCATGCTGTCGAGCAGCAGGTTGGGATCGGATACAAATTGCCCGGTTACATCGACCGGATTGCCGGTGGTGCCGAAGGCCGGAATTACCGCAGCCAGCTGCGCGCGCGTCTGCGGCGACAGTTCGGAAACGACCAGCCCCATTTCTTCCGCGCGATCCGCCATCAGCACGCCGGCACCGCCGGACTGGGTGACGATGCCGAGGCCCCGGCCTTCCGGCAGCCCGCAATTGCCGAGAACCTCGACAATATCAAGCATGTGCTCTTCGTTGCGGGCACGGGTTACGCCGAGTCCGCGAATGACACCGTCAAACACCGCATCGCTCCCGGCCAGAGCGCCGGTATGCGAAGCCGCAGCCTTCGCGCCGGCATCTGTGCGCCCCACTTTGGTCAGGGTCAGCGGTTTACCGGCAGACAGTGCATGCGCAGCCAGCGATTTGAGACCGGCACCGTCGCGAACGCCTTCCAGATAGCCCGCGCCGACGGCAATACGATCATCATCCAGTACGGCGCGCATCATCTGCACGAAATCGATATCGCACTCATTGCCGGTGTTGATGAAATACCCCAGCCCCATTGCACGCCGGCGGGCCAGTGCGGCGATCGCCGTGCCGAATGCGCCGGATTGCGTGACAAAGGCCACCGGGCCGGGCGGCGTCGGACCTTCGGCGAACTGGCCGAAAGTGGCAATTACCTGGTCCCAGGCGTTGATCAGTCCCAGGCAATTAGGACCACACAGGCGAAGACCGGATTCTTTTGCGGCCGCAGTAATTTCATGTTCCAGCCGGCGTCCCGTCTCGCCCATTTCAGCAAACCCGGAACTGAAAATGACCGCTGACGGGCAACCCCGCTTTCCAAGTTCACGCACCGCTGACAGTACATGGGCGGCAGGAACGGCGATCACCGCGAGGTCCGGTGTCTCCGGCAGTGCGGCGACATCGGGATAACAGGTCAGTCCGGCAATGCTGTCGTATTTGGGATTGACCGGAAAAATACGCCCGCGGTAGCCCTTATCCAGAAGAAACTTCAGGGTGCGGCCATTGACTTTATTGAGCTCGGCGGATGCCCCCAGAATGGCAATGGATGCCGGACTCAACAGGGATTCAAGACTGTTCATCGACAATGACTTAACTGTGATTGGAAGCGCAGGGATGCGTTTATTTTTTTAAGTGCCTGACCGGATTACACCACATCAATTGCAGACAGGGCACGCAGGTTTCAGGTGCCCCCGCAAAACGTTAATGATGCCTCAGCCAGCGCTGGTCCTGCTCCAGCCTGATCAGACCGCCGAGAGTGGTAATACCCTGACTCATGGCGCCGGCCAGCACAACCTGAAGTAACTGGGCGGTTGCCAGAGCATCGGCGAGTGCGTTGTGACGTGCCTGATTCAAAATGCCCAGCCTGTCCATCCATTCATCGAAACCGAGCGGCAATTTGCGCTCGGGACCCGGGAGTGTTGCCGGCGCCAGGAAAGCCAGATCCAGCCAGGGGTTCGATGGCGCCGCACCGACCGCGCGACTGGCGGCACGATCAATCATCAGACGGTCAAAGTCCGAATGAAAGCCCACCAGAGGTGCATTCCTGATGTATTCCAGAAACCGGAGCGTTGCCGCCGTCGGCTCCATTCCGCAAAGCTGGGTTGTACCGTCGATGCCGTGCACCAGAATGTTGGCGTTAGCGCTGGCCTGAGGCTGGCGGAAAACCACTTCAAATCCCGTGTCCAGGCGGATACGCCCGTCGACGATCTCGACCGCCCCGATCGAAATCAGCTGATCCGAAAAGGGGTTCAATCCGGTCGTTTCCACATCCGCCACGACAAAGCGCAATCGCTCGAGCGGTGTTGCATCTTCAATGGAAGAGTGTGAGCGGTAAGCCGCGAGCGCCAGCGACTGCTCCACCGTCAGCGCGGGTTTGCGCAGGAACAACCGGCGCAGCCAGTTCACGCGGCCGGGCTCACAATTGATAATCCAGAGCCAGCCGGCTTTGCAGCTTGCGCAGCTGTCTCAGGCTTTCCTTGAGTATGCGGCGGTCGACTTCGTTCAGAGTTGCCGGATCCAGCCTGTTGGGGTGCTTCACTTCGCGACCGGCTGCCATTTGTCCGCGCAGACGCAGTGTCTGGATGAAATAGAAACCCTCGACAATCGCATCGACTTCCCCCGAGGGCATGTGCAAGGCGGTCG
>CBHTVL010000406.1:0-2718 GCA_966096475.1 uncultured Burkholderiales bacterium | reverse complement strand
CGGCATCATGAAAATGTTTCCGGTCGATGGCGTTGATCTGCCCGCCGGCAAACCGGTGAAGCTCGCCCCCGGCGGTTTCCACGTGATGCTGCTGGACCTGCAGAAACCGCTGAATGCCGGTGACAAGGTGCCGCTGAAACTGACTTTCGAGCTGGCCAACAAAAAGCGCGAGACGCTGGACCTCAACGTCGAAGTGCGCGATCTGACCGGCGCTGCCAAAACGGAGCAGAAGGGCCATCACGCACATTGACGGAGCGGAGCGACCGGATGTCGCTTCACACCAATAAAACACCGGGACCAGGCGCATGTCGTGTGAATGACGCCGGACCCGACAGACCAGAAAGCAGACAGGATGAGAAAGGCGAACGTAAGGTCTCAAAATCCGGCGTGCCGTATTCAGACAGTGATCGCAATGTTGATCGGCAGCCTGATCAGTTCGAATGCATGGGCGCAGAGTGATGGTTTTTCAACATTACCCACCGTGACAGTGACCGGAACCCGTGAAGCCGAGAAGATTTCGGAAACGCCGGTCTCGGTCGGTGTGGTGTCCCGTGAATCGATCAAGTTCACCCGCCCCGGCCATCCTTCGGAAATTCTGGGGCAGGTGCCGGGTGTCGCTGTCGGCATTACCAACGGCGAGGGTCACACCACGGCGATCCGCCAGGGATTCACCACATCACCGCTTTATCTCTATCTGGAAGACGGCATTCCGACGCGGGCGACGGGCAACTTCAATCACAACGCGCTGTTTGAACTGAATCTTCCCGGCGCCGGCGGCATTGAGGTGATCCGCGGCATCGGTACCGCGCTGTACGGATCGGATGCAATCGGCGGCATCGTCAATGTGCTGACCCGGCAGCCCGCGGCCAAGTCCGCTGCGGATGCATCGGTTGAATTCGGTCAACACGGGTACCAGCGCTTTCTCGGTGGTATCGATACCGGCCGCATTGGCCAGGATGCGGTGCGCGGTGATCTCAATCTGACGCATACCGACGGCTGGCGCATCAAGACCGGTTATGACCGTCAGAGCCTGAATCTGCGCTGGGATCGCGAACCCGATGACGAAACGGCCGTAAAAACGATTCTCGGCTACTCGAAAGTCGACATGGAGACCGGCGCCAACAGCGCGCTGCCTTACGATCTTTATGTCAACAGTCCGACCATCAACCTGCGCTCACCGGCTTTCCGTCAGGTTGAAGCCTTGCGCATATCGACCTCGGTTGCCCGTGATCTCGGCGGCGGCAAGGAATTGACTGTCACCCCGTACGTTCGCAATAACTGGATGAACCTCAACGGTTCGTACAACTTTACCGGTGACGCACGGATTGAAGAAACCACGGTATGGTCTTACGGCGTGCTCGCCAAGCTGCGCAAGGATTTTGACGACAGCCTGCGCACCCGGCTCATCGTCGGCATGGACTTTGATTACAGCCCGAGCGAGCGCAAGGAAACAAAAATCAACCTGACATCGGTGCAGATCGGGCCGAACAGCCTGTACACCCAATATACGGGGTATACGCTGGGCGGCGTGATTTATGACTACGAGGCGAACTACACCAGCGCCGCACCCTATGCCCACCTTGAAATTTCCCCGGCTGAGAAATTGCGGGTCACCATGGGTTTGCGTTATGACTATGCGCAATACGACATGAAAAACCGGCTGACGCCGGGATTCGTCAGCGCATCCGGACGGCAGTATTACAACCCCGCGGAAGCCAGTGTCGATTTTTCCCGACTGAGTCCGAAGTTGGGTGCGACTTATGCGCTGACTGCGCAGTCGCATGTATTCGTTTCCTACAACCAGGGTTTCAGGACTCCATCCGAAAGCCAGCTATTCCGTGGCGGGCGTTCGGATGCGGGTGCGCTGGTGACCCAGCAGGCGCAGGCGCGGGCGTTGTCCAATGCCGCACTGAACCTGAAGGCGATCAAGGCCGAGCAGTATGAATTGGGCTTCCGCGGACTGGCCAGCGACTGGAACTATGAAGTAGTAGGCTATCTGCTGAAGAAAAAGGATGATTTGTTGAGTCAGCGCGATTCGACCGGTTTTGCCGTGCAGACCAACAACGGGGAGACCGAACACAAGGGTGTGGAAATCGGGCTGGGCAAGACGCTGCTGCCGACTCTGCGTTTTGATCTGGCCGGTTCTTATGCCAAACACATCTATACCAGCTGGGTCACTTCAACCATCAATTATTCCGGCAAGGAAATCGAAGCGTCGCCCAGACTGCTCGGTAATGTGCGCCTGACCTGGAAGCCGCTTGCGGGCACGACAACCCAGTTGGAGTGGGTCAAGATCGGTTCCTATTTTCTGGATCAGGAAAATATTTTCGGCAAATACCCCGGGCATGACCTGTTCAATCTGCGCGCCAGCCAGGTGCTGAGCAAGGATGTCTCGGCTTTTGCGCGGATCACCAATCTTCTCGACAAGCGTTATTCCGACAGCGCTTCACAGAGCTCGGCGACCGGCGGTTTGTATTCACCGGGGCTGCCGCGCACGGTTTATGCCGGACTGGAGGCTAAATGGTGAATCGCCTGCTGCGGATTCTGTTGGGCTTTTTTCTGGGCGTTGCATCGATTGCGGCTGCACATGAAACCGGCGGGCACGCCGGTTATGGACAGCCTGCACCGGCTGCGGCCGGCGGCGCGCGGGGCGCCTCGGCCGCCTTCGATACACAGGGCACGCTGTGGGCGGTTTATGCGGCGGACCGCCGGGTCATG
>CBHTVL010000405.1:0-2719 GCA_966096475.1 uncultured Burkholderiales bacterium | reverse complement strand
AAAAACCACTTCCATGCGCCCGGACACTTTGGCAGCAATGCCTTCGATCGCGCGCAACAGTTCCGGCATGAAGGCTTCGTTGCGGTACACCGGAATGATCAGCGAGTGTGTAATTTCACTCATCAAGTGGCTCCGGCACCGGCGAACTGGTTGCGGTAAAGCTGTGCGTATTTGCCGCCACGCGCCAGCAATTCGGCATGCGCACCGCTTTCGGCTATGCGCCCGCCGTCGAGCACGACGATGCGGTGCGCGTTTTCAATCGTCGACAGGCGGTGTGCGATGACAATGGTGGTGCGGCCGCGCATCAGCACTTCCAGCGCCGCCTGCACATGCCGTTCGGATTCGGTATCCAGCGCGGAGGTCGCTTCGTCGAGGATCAGCACGGGTGCGTTTTTCAGCAAGGCGCGCGCGATCGCCAGACGCTGACGCTGCCCGCCCGACAACTTGACGCCGTTTTCGCCGACCATGGTGTCGAGTCCGTCGGGCATCTCGCTGATGAATTCCATTGCATGTGCGGCGGTTGCTGCCGCGATGATCTCGGCGCGCGATAACTGATTCATCGCGCCATAAGCAATATTCGCCGCCACCGTGTCGTTGAACAGCACGACGTCCTGACTCACCAGCGCGATATTGGCGCGCAGTGCCGAGAGCTTCAGCCCGGCAATGTCCTGGCCGTCGAGCAAAATACGACCGCCGGTCGGCTCGTAAAAGCGTGGCACCAGATTGGCCAGCGTGGTCTTGCCGCTGCCGGAAGCGCCGACCAGTGCCAGCGTTTCACCGGGGGCAATCACCAGATCAATGCCGTCCAGCGCCTGACGCGCGTCGGCGCCATAGGAAAAGCTCAAGTTCTCGAACCGCACTTCACCGCGCACGCGGCCCGGATCGATGCTGCCGGTATCCGTTTCACTGTGCTGGTCGATCAAGGAAAACACGCTCTCGGCTGCGGCCAGTCCGCGCTGCAGCGGTTCGTTGACGCTGGTCACGCGCTTCAGCGGCGCGGTCAGCATCAGCATCGCGGTAATGAAGGACACGAAACCGCCGACGGTGATCTGGTCGGTATTCGACTGCTGGGTGGCGAGATAGACGATGATCGCCAGTGCCAGCGCGGCGACAAACTGCACAATGGGCACGCTGGCGGCCGATGCAGCGACCTGCTTCATCAGCTGGCGGCGCACGTTATTGGCCTGCGTATCAAAACGCTGCTGTTCGTAAGGCTGTCCGCCGAACAGCTTGACCACGCGGTGACCTTCGATGGTTTCCTGAATGACCTGGGTCATGTCGCCCATCTGCTGCTGCACCTGGCGGCTGGAATTGCGCAAACGCACGCTGATCATGCGCACTACCAGCACGATCACCGGCGTCATCACCAGCGACAGCAGCGTCAGTTTCCAGTTGAGCCAGAACATCCAGCCGAGCAGGCCGACGATGACCAGCGCATCCTTGAACACCGCGGTCAGCACGCTGGTCGCCGCGGTGGTGACCTGCATGACATCAAAAGTCAGCCGGGAAATGAGGTTGCCCGAGGCCTGGTCGTCGAAATAACGCGCCGGCAGGCTCAGCAGCTTGCGGAACATGATGCCGCGCAGATCCATCACCAGCCGGTTGCCGACCCAGTTCAGTGCGAATTGCGCGACATATTCCGCAAGTCCGCGCAGCACAAACAGCCCGACGATGAACACCGGCGTCCAGCGGATGACCGATTCGTCCTTGTTGACGAACACGCCATCAAGCAGCGGCTTCAGCAGCGCCGGCAAGGCCGGTTCGGTGGCGGCGACAACGATGATGCCGAGCACGCCAATGGCGAACGTGCGCCAGTACGGCCGCACGTGGCGCAGTAGTCGAAAATATAGCTCGGTTCCGGACATCGATTGCACGGCCCGAACAATAGCAAACTTTTGATAATTAAGGAAAAGCCGCAATAAAAAAGCCGCGCGATGCACGGCTTTTTTGTCCTCCGTCGCCCGCGTTTTCAGCGGAAGGTATAACGCGCCGTCACAAACACCGCACGTTCCGGCGCCGGCAACGCCGAGAACGTCGGGAAGCCGGTAAATACGCCATAGGAAAAGTATTCCTTGTTGAACAGATTCAGCACGCCGGCGGTGAAGCGCCAGTCGGCCTGGTCATAGGCTACTTTCAGATCGACCACGGTGTAGGACGGCATTTTCTGATTGAAAGCGTTCAGTTCATCGCCGTCGTAACGCTGCGTGCCGGTGTAACGCATCAAGGCGTCCAGCCTTGCCCGCTGGGTAAACTTCCAGCCCGCGCCGACACTGGCCGCATGGCGCGGCACCAGCGGCACATCATTGCCGGCAATCGGCGTGCCGCCGAAATCGCCGGAACGGAACTCCGCTTCGGCATAGGTATATGCCGCCGAAAGATCAACACCGGCAACCGGCTGCCAGCGCGCTTCCGCTTCAAGTCCACGGCGGCGTGTCGGCGGCAGATTGCGGTTGGTGAAAGTCGCCGGATCGAGCAGGATTTCGTTTTCCAGTTCGATCTCGTACAGGGCCAGCCGGTAACGTGAACTGCCGCGGATCGCTTCAAGACCGAGTTCACGATCACGCGCCGTTTGCGGTTCCAGCAGCGCTACGGTCGCGGTGAACAGGCTGTAGTTGTCGTTGACGTTGGGTACGCGGAAGCTGCTGCCGACTTTCCCGTACGCCGCCCAGCCGCCGCCAATCGGCTGGCGCAGCGCCAGTTCGTAGGCGTCGAGATTGTG
>CBHTVL010000404.1:0-2731 GCA_966096475.1 uncultured Burkholderiales bacterium | reverse complement strand
ACGGCTGGACGAATCAACGGGAACAGTCGATCCACACCTGCCGGCAAATCAGTTCGACGGATAACTGCCTGACGCCACCTTATTGATTCGGGTCGTGTTTGCATTGAGGCGAAGGAATTCGGGAAACCATTCCTGCTGTGAAGGATGATTTTCTCCGCCTGCGTGTCAAAGCAGGAGGATGTTCGGGGGCTCTGACCGGTCAGCCCCGCTCGGCAGCAATCCGGGTCGGCTTCACGCCGGGTGGCGGAGAGTGCCGGATGGCACCGCGGCCCAGGACTGCATCCTTTCCACCGAGTTTGCTGATCAACGCCGACTGATCGCTCCGTGCCAGCGCATCCACTGCCGTCGGGTCCAGCAATTCGCGCAGCTTTGCATCGCATGCAGCAAGGTCGGCACGGTATGCCGGGTCTGCCGCAAGATCGCGCCGTTCGTGCGGATCGTTTTCCATATCGAAGAGCATTGGGACATAGCCGACGTAATGGATGTACTTAAACCGCCCGTGACGGATCATGAAGGAACCCGAAGGAGACGATGTCGCGTGATATTCGGATAACACGGTGCGTTCCGGCATGGTGCCTCCGGCTGCGCCGGCCAGCAACGATGCACCCGGCAAATCCGGATCGGTCTTTCCCGCATGCATGCCGACGCATTCGAGAACGGTGGGGAAAACATCAACCAGTGATACCGGGTCGGTGACAACGCGCCCTGCCGGGATATCAGGCCCCGCCACAATCATCGGGACCCCTGCAGATTCTTCGTAAAGCGTGTTTTTGGCCCACAGACCACGCACGCCCAGGTTGTCGCCGTGATCGGAGCTGTAAATTACGCGCGTTGAACTGCTCAGGCCGGCGCTGGTCATCGCATCAAGGACTTTGCCGATATTGCTGTCCAAGTAGCTGACTGAGCCCATATAGGCCGCAAGGGCACGCTTGACCATATCGGGCCCGGTAAAGCCGGCGTCATACGGCCGGCCCTTGCGCATGAAATCGAGATACGGGTGTCGCGGTCGCTCATGCTCCGCATACATGTCCGGCATCGGAATATCCAGATCCTTGTACAGATCGAAAAATTCCGGCGGCGCAATCAACGGCGGATGCGGGCATACAAATCCGACATAGAGCACCCAGGGTCTGTCGGTGATTTTCGGGGCTTCGTTTTCGAGCCATCTGCAGGCATTTTCGGCAATGCTGCGGTCATAACGTGTGTAATCCGATTCTCCGGGGCCGGCCTCCGGCCCCAGCGCTGCGGCGCCCTTGCGTACAATCAGTTCGTCGCGAATCAGCCCGACCACATCGCCATCACCATCCGCAAGATGCATCGGCAGGATTTCTTCGGTGAATCCGTTGCGCGCCGGATCAGAGGTCACGTAATGCAGCTTGCCGATCGCAACGACCTGATGCCCCTTATCCATCAGGCGGTGCCCCCAGCTCGGTACGCTGCCGTCGTATCCGATGGCGTTATCCCAGAAACGGATGTTATGGACGTAACGTCCGGTCGCGAGGCTGGCACGGGCGGGGACACAGATCGGGCAGTTGGTATAGGCGGAGGAAAATCGGGTTCCGCGCGCAGCCAGCCGGTCGATGTTGGGCGTTTTGACCAGCGCGTGGCCGGCACAACCCATGACACGCGGGTTGTGTTGATCGGAAAGAATGATGACGAGATTGGAAGGTTTCATGGCTGGTCCCTGTCGTTTAATCCGTGATGCCTGACTGCTGAATGATCCGGCCCCACTTTGAGACCTCGCTGGCGAGATGTTTGCCGAATTCCTGCCGGCTGACGGAAACGACCTCTATGGCTTCCGCTGTCAGGGTGCGCTTCACTTCGGCCTGTTGCAGGCTGGCATTGATCTCGCGGTGCAGCCAGTCCATGACCGACGCTGGAATTTTTACTGCACCCACCATGCCATACCAGTTATTGATGTCATAACCCGGCAAGGTTTCGGCTATCGCCGGGATACTCGGCAGCGCCGGTGCGCGTTTGGCGGTGGTGACCCCCAGCGCGCGCATGCGGCCCGATTCAATCAACGGTTTGCAGACCGGGTAAACCGTGAATGACATCTGGATCTGCCCGCCCAGCAGGTCATTTACAACCTGCGCCCCGCCTTTGTAGGGCACATGGAAGAATTTTGCGCCAGAAAGCAGGCTCAGCGTCACGCCTGAAAGGTGCTGTATGCCGCCGGTTCCCGATGAGCCGTAATTGATCTCGCCCGGTTTCGCCTTCGCAAGCTTGATCAGCTCGGGCACGCTCCTGGCCGGTAACGAGGGGTGCACGTTAAGCACGTACGCCTGGCTGGTCGCCCAGGCAATCGGCGCGAAATCTTTCAAAGGATCATAGGTCTGCTTTCCAGGGATGGTGTTTGCTGCGAGATGCGTTCCGGAGAACATAACCAGCGTATAGCCGTCCGGAGCTGCGCGCGCAGCGGTTTCCATACCGATTGCACCGCCCGCCCCGGGGCGATTGTCGATCACGAAAGGCTTCCCGCCGCGCTCGGTCAGTTTCTGCGCAACCAACCGGGTCAGCGTGTCCAGCCCGGCGCCGGCCACCGAAGGTACGATGATGCGCACGGGCTTGACCGGGTAATCAGCGGCAACGGCAGTGTTCAGGAGCATCAGGCCGGACACCAGCACCAATGCGCGCGTAGGTAAACACGGTTTGGGGAAATCGGTCATTGGCAGTACCTCGTTAGAACTGTCTGCTGAACAGCGACCGGCAATCAGGGCCGGGGTATGTA
>CBHTVL010000403.1:0-2737 GCA_966096475.1 uncultured Burkholderiales bacterium | reverse complement strand
CAGCCGCACAGGAGCACCGCGGCGGGCACGCCCGCAAGCTGCGCGACCTGAAGACCATAACTCTGGTTGGCCGGGCCTTCCTCGACGCTGTGCAGAAACACGATGCGATCCTTGTGTTCGACGGCATCGAGATGCACGTTCACCACCGGCTTGAAATCGGCGGCGAGCTGGGTCAGTTCGAAGTAATGGGTGGCGAACAGCGTGTAGCAGCCGCTGCGTTCGATCAGATGGCGGGCGATGGCCCAGGCGAGTGCCAGGCCGTCATAGGTCGAAGTGCCGCGGCCGATCTCGTCCATCAGCACCAGGCTTTGCGGCGTGGCGTGATGCAGGATGTAGGCGGCTTCGGTCATTTCGACCATGAACGTGGAACGTCCGCCCGCCAGATCATCAGCCGCGCCGATGCGGGTGAAGATGCGGTCTATCGGTCCCAGCCGCGCACGGGTCGCCGGCACGAATGAGCCGCAATGCGCGAGCAATGCAATCAGCGCGGTTTGCCGCATATAGGTCGATTTGCCGCCCATATTGGGGCCGGTGATCAGCAGCATGCGCCGCGCCGCCGACAGTCGCGTATCGTTGGCTATGAACGGCGTGACCTGCGCCTCGACGACCGGGTGGCGGCCGCCTTCGATGTCAATCACCGGTTCGTCGGTAAATTCAGGGCTGGACCAGTTCAGCGCCGCCGCACGTTCGGCGAAGGCGGCGAGCATGTCGAGTTCACCCAGCGCGGAAGCGATTTTCTGCAGCGCCGGCACCTGCGGCGCAAGTTCGCGCAGCAGCTGTTCATAGAGCAGCTTCTCCCGCGCCAGTGCGCGTTCCTGCGCGGACAGCGCCTTGTCTTCGAAGGTTTTTAGTTCCGGCGTGATGTAGCGTTCGGCATTTTTCAGGGTCTGCCGGCGCCGGTAATCGTCCGGCACTTTTTCGGACTGGGCGCGGGTGACTTCGATGTAAAAGCCGTGTACCCGGTTGTATTCGACCTTCAGCGTGGTAATGCCGGTGCGCGTCCGCTCGCGGGTTTCCAGCTCGGCAAGAAAGGCGCCGCAGTTGTCCTGGATGCCGCGCAGTTCATCGAGGTCGGCGTCGTAACCGTCGGCGATCACGCCGCCCTCGCGGATGATCGACGCCGGTTCCGGTTTGATCGCGGCGGTGAGCAGACCGGCCCGAGTGTCCTGCGGTCCGAGGTCAACCATCAGTTCGCCGAGCCGGCCGTTCGCGGCGCCGTTGAGTGTGGTGAGCAGGGCTGGCAATTGCCGCAGCGAATCGCGCAGTCCTGAAAGATCGCGCGGCCGTGCCGAGGCGAGGGCGATCCTTGCGGCGATGCGTTCCACATCGGAGAAATGTTTCAGCGCATTGCGCACGCCGGCATGGCGCTCGTTTTCAATCAGTGCGGCGACCGCGGCATGCATCGATTGCACATGACTGCGGTCGGTCATCGGATGATGCAGTGCGTGACGCAGACGCCGGCTGCCCATGCCGGTGGCGCAGGTGTCGAGCAGCGACAGCAGCGTCGGCACCGGTTCGCCGCGGATGGTTTCCGTCAGCTCCAGATTGCGCCGCGTCGACGGATCCATGCGCAGCCAGGCGCGTTCGGACTCGACGATCAGCGAGCGCACATGCGCAATCGCCGTTCCCTGGGTCGATTTGGCGTAATCAAACAGCGCCCCCGCTGCAGCGACCGAAACCTCCAGTGCCTGCGCGCCGAAACCGCTGAGGTCGTGGGTTTCGAATTGCGCAGTCAGCGTGCGGCGGGCAACTTCGGCGTCAAAACGCCAGGGCGGCAGCCGGCGCACGGCAACGCTGGGGTCGTTAATATCGATGTTGGAACCTTCAGCAAGCAGGATTTCCGCCGGCCGCAGGCGTTCCAGTTCAACGGCCAGGTTGGCGGGTGCGGTTTCCATGATGCAGAAACGGCCCGACGCCAGCGACAGCCAGGCCAGTCCCAGTACATTGCCGCTGCGGTGGGCGGCGAGCAGCAGGTTGTCGCTTTTTTCATCGAGCAGCGCGGATTCGGTGAGCGTGCCCGGCGTGACAATGCGCACCACCTTGCGTTCGACCGGGCCTTTCGAGGTTGCCGGATCGCCGATCTGTTCGCAGATCGCGACGGATTCGCCCAGTTTCACCAGCCGTGCGAGGTACTGGTCGACGGCATGGAAGGGGATGCCCGCCATCTTGATCGGGGTTCCGGCCGATTCACCGCGCGAAGTCAGCGTGATGTCCATCAGCCGGGCGGCGCGCTCGGCGTCGTCGAAGAACAGCTCGTAAAAATCACCCATCCGGTAGAACACCAGCATGTCGGGGTGTTCGGATTTGATGCGCAGATATTGCTGCATCATGGGAGTGTGGGCCGCTGCGATTTTCGGGTCTGTTGTGGCGGCCTTCATGGGATCGGTTTCAATCGGTGTTGTGCGGGGCATCGCCAGTGCGCGGCTATCCCGGCGGTTTTCTTGAATTCCGGATACTGAATATTACGGCACCGTGAGTGGTATCCGGTGACGCCCCCCCTATTTTTTTGCCGGCACCCGGTACCAGTCCTCCGGCCTGACGATTTTGTCGCTGGCGGGATCCATCATGTAATGCGGCGACATGATCTGGACGCCGTACTCGTTGAACACATCCTGGATATTGGCGTGCAGCATGCTGAGCAATTCGGCACGCGGGCGCGGCTGGCTGGGGATGGCCTGGGCCACGAGGCGGTACTCCGGGTAGACGAAGTGATCGCAGCTGTAGAGGCTGCCGTCGT
>CBHTVL010000402.1:0-2741 GCA_966096475.1 uncultured Burkholderiales bacterium | reverse complement strand
AGCCAGTCGGCGCGCGGCAGCAGTTCCGCGAGTTTTTGCGGCGGATGCAGTTCATCCACCGGGTCGCCGGGTTTTTGCGGACTGCGCCGCACGCCGATGACTTTCAGTCCCAAAACCCGGGCGAGACGCGCGATTTCCGAGCCGATGCTGCCGAGGCCGACGATCAACACCGTCTGGCCGGGCAGGTCGCGCGGGAAATGCGGCATCCGTGCCGGATCCCAGCGACGCTCGTGTTGTGCCTTCAGCCAGCGCGGGAAATTGCGCGCCAGCATCAACAAACCGGTGATCGCCGTCTGCGCGATCGGCACCGCGGTCGTACCGGCCGAGGTGGTCAGGCGCACGCCCCGCTGCAGCATTTCGGTATAGATCGGATGATCGACGCCGGCGTTGAACACATGCAGCCACTGCAGCGCCGGCGCTTTGCGCACGGTCGAAAAGAACTGCCGCGAGAATTGCGGAAACACGTCGGATGAAAAAAAAGCCAGATCAAGGCGGGCACAGTCGGCATCGCTGAGACGGCCTTCGGGGTCTGCCGGCAGCACGACCAGCTCCAGGGGCAGTCCGAGGCGTTTCGCCTGCGCGGCAAGATCGGCGCAGCGCTCGGCATGCAAGCGGTGGGAAACCAGCAAAGTGGTCATGGACAGATCAGAGGATGGCGACGACGCGGGAGGGAGATTTTACCCGCTCTTTGCTAACATGCGACGCTCAGCCGCAGTGCAAACCGGCCTACCGACCACGAAAGTCCATTCAATGGAAATGAATACCCTGGAACTGACCCGGCAACTCATCACGCGCCCCTCGGTGTCGCCGGAAGACGCCGGCTGTCTGGAACTGGTCATTGCCGAGCTCAAACCGCTGGGTTTTGAATGCGAAATCATTGCCGCCAACGGCACGACGAATCTGTGGGCGCGCCGCGGACGTGCCGCACCGCTGATCTGTTTTGCCGGACATACCGATGTGGTGCCGACCGGCCCGCTCGAAAACTGGAATATCGATCCGTTCACGCCGACGATCAAGGACGGCATTCTCTACGGCCGCGGCGCCTCCGACATGAAAACCTCGATTGCCGCGTTTGTCGTGGCGATCCGCGAGTTTGTCCGCGCGAATGAAGATCATCCGGGGTCCATCGCGGTGATGTTCACCTCCGATGAAGAGGGTCCCGCCACCGACGGCACGGTGAAAGTGGTTGAAGCGCTGGCCAAGCGCGGCGAAAAACTCGATTACTGCATCGTCGGTGAGCCGACTTCGGTCAAACAGTTCGGCGACATGATCAAAAACGGTCGCCGCGGTTCTCTGACCGGCATCCTCACCGTGCAGGGCGTGCAGGGCCACGTCGCCTATCCGCATATGGCAAAAAATCCGATTCACGACGTCGCGCCGGCCATTGCGGAACTGGCCGCCACCGAGTGGGACCGCGGCAATGAATATTTTCCGCCGACCACCTGGCAGATTTCCAACTTCACCGCGGGTACCGGCGCCAACAACGTCATCCCCGGCACCGCGCGTGTGCAGTTCAATTTCCGCTTTTCCACAGCGAGTACGGTGGAATCATTGCAGACGCAGGTGCACGGCATTCTCGACAAGCATGATCTGAAATACGACCTGGAATGGCGGCAGGACGGCCGTCCTTTCCTGACCGCGCGTGGCGATCTGGTCGATGTGGTGACCAAGGCGATCAAGGAAGTCACCGGCGTTGATACGGAGCTGTCGACCACCGGCGGCACCTCCGACGGCCGTTTCATCGCCGACATCTGCCCGCAGGTCATCGAATTCGGACCGACCAACGCGACGATTCACAAGGTCAATGAATGTCTGCCGGTTGCTGAAGTCGAGCCGCTGCAGAAAATCTACAAACGGATTCTGGAGTTAGTACTGCTGAAGCGCTGACCAGCGCACGGCGCCTGCACCGGCCGCCCGGCCGCTGGCAAAACACGCCGTCAGCAGATAACCGCCGGTCGGCGCTTCCCAGTCGAGCATTTCCCCGGCGCAGAACACGCCGGGCAGTTTCCTGACCATCAGCTGTTCATCCAGCGCTTCGAAGGGAATGCCGCCGGCGCTGCTGATCGCTTCATCAATCGGTCGCGCCGCCGTCAGGGTCAGCGGCAGCGACTTGATGGCTGCCGCCAGTTTTTGTGCATCGTTCATTTCCGCAGCCGACAGCGCTTCGCGCAACAGACCGGCCTTGATGCCTTTCAGGCCGAGCCGGCTTTGCAGATGGGTGGTCAGCGAGCGTGATCCGCGCGGATGGGAAACTTCGGCGACGACCCGTGCGGCATCATGATCCGGCAGCAGATCGAGATGTAGCGTCGCATGACCCTGCGCGGCGATGGTGTCGCGCAACGGCGCCGACAGTGCATAGATCAGACTGCCTTCAACGCCATAGTCGCTGACCACGAATTCACCGTTGCGTTGATGGATCACGCCATTCGCGTCCGCGACCGACGCCACGACGGCTTTTACCGGCTGCCCGGCGTAACGTTCACGCAGATGTGCACTCCAGGCCACTTCAAAACCGCAGTTGGCCGGTCGCAGCGGCGCGACCGGAACACCGCGCGATTCAAACAGCGGCACCCAGGCGCCGTCGGAACCCAGACGAGCCCAGCTGCCGCCGCCCAAGGCGAATACGGCGCAGCTTGCTGCAACAGTGGTTTCGCCCTGCGGAGTCGTGAACAGCAAATCGCCATCGGCGTTCCACCCGGTCCAGCGGTGGCGCGCATGGATGCGCAATCCGGTTGCGCGCA
>CBHTVL010000401.1:0-2746 GCA_966096475.1 uncultured Burkholderiales bacterium | reverse complement strand
GATTACCATCACCGGTGACTACGATTCGCGACTGCGCTCGTATGAATTACTGGCGGATGCCTTTGCACTGTCATCCGCATGAAACCGGGCGGCGTTAATGTAAGCATCGGACTGCGTGGCCGGTGTAGCGGCAGCGGATCTTGATAAAACATTGTTTTTATTGAGTATTTTGAATTTCCTGAGGAGGTTTCCATGAAACAACTGATCGCTGCCGCAATTTGTGCCCTGTTTGCCCTGTCCACCGCCCATGCGCAGGACAAGGCTGACGCCAAAGCCGAAGCCAAAAAAGTGGCGCCCGCTGCCGAGAAAAAAACAGCGCCCGCAGCCGAGAAAGCCAAGAAAGAGCCGAGCGAAGCGCAGAAGAAGCAGCAGGAGCGCATGAAGGATTGCAACGGCAAGGCTGAAGGCAAATCGGGCGATGACCGCAAGAAGTTCATGAGCTCCTGCCTGAAAGGCGAAGACGGCAAGAAAGAGCCGAGCGCTGCGCAGAAGAAACAGCAGGATCGCATGAAGGATTGCAACGCCAAGGCTGAAGGCAAGGCCGGCGATGACCGCAAGAAGTTCATGAGCAGCTGCCTGAAAGGCTGATCGCGACAATACTGCGGCGCCTCCGGCGCTGCAGCGGGAAGGGCATACCGGTTCCGGTATGCCCTTTTCTTTTGCGCAGCCGGCGCGTGTTGATGACGCCGGGTTTCAGCCGCGATTCAATGCAGTAAGAGAGGACGGAAATGGCCCGTTTCTTCCGCGGCGCAACATAAAAAGTCCGGCACCAAAATAAAGCGATCACGGCGGTTGCCGCACCGTGACGTGGCGGATTCCTGTGCATTCCGGCGGTTTTCAGGGGCAACAGGGGCTTGCGGCACATGGCACGGCGGTTGCTCATAGACAGCCCAGAAACCCACGGTCATCAACACCGGAGGAACGCAGCATGAACTGGGCACACCTGATTGAACTGCTTGCGGCACAACAGTCGCTGTCGGAGCACGAAGCGGAAACATTGTTCTCGGCCATTTTTGATGGCGGGGTTTCCGAACTGGAAATGGGCGGCCTGCTGGTGCTGCTGGAGCAGCGCGCATTGACCCAGCCGGAACTCCACGGCGTGCTGGCGGCATTGTCGACACGCGTGTTTCACGCGACTGCGCCGGCGACACAATGGCGGCCGGTGCTGATGCCGGCCTACGGCACTGCAAAGCATCAACCCAATCTCGCGCCGCTGCTGGCGATCAGCCTGCAGCGACTCGGCATTCCCGTGCTGGTGCATGGCGCACTGAGCGGTGACGGCGGCGTTGCATCGGCTTATCTGTTCCGCGAACTGGGCATCATGCCCAGCGCGAGTTTCGCCCAGGCGCAGCAGGCGCTCGGCGCGGGACAAACCGTGTTTCTGCCGACCGGAGCGGTATCGCCGGCGATTGCCGATCTGCTGGCCCTGCGCGCCCGCCTCGGCGGCGGCACGCTGGCGCGCCTGCTCGCACGTCTGGTCGATCCCTTCGGCGGTGAATCCCTGCATCTGATCCCCGCATCCGGTGCGCGCGAATGCGTGATGCTGCAATCACTGATCTGCGAAACCGGTACAACGGCGCTGCTGTTTGAATCACTCGACGGCGATGCCGTGGTGGATGCGCAATGCCGGCCGGCGATGACGCTGGTGACCGAAGGTGCAGTGCGTCCGCTGTTCGATGCCGAAGCGACACCGCGCTGCGCGCATCCGCTGCCGGCGGCGCAGGACCTGAAGGGCACCGCACAATGGATTACCGGCGTACTCGAAGGCCGCATCCCGATGCCGGCGCCGATCGCCAACCAGATCGCCTGCTGCCTCTACGGCGCCGGTTATGCGCAGGATCTGAATCAGGCCAAGGCCATTGCGGCCGTGGAAACCGGCAGCCTCGCTGCAGCCTGATCAGCCCCCGTATCCTGCGGATTTTCCCCTGCCGTCGTCATGGCCTTTGGCCGTGACGGCGCGTCGCTGTGCTAGACTGCGCGCTGATTTTGCTCTGGTCTGTCCATAACAAATTACGCAGTGAAAGGAGTGCACGCATGGGAGCCATATTCCAGTCTCTGGGACGTACCGTCCTTGCAGGTTTCATCATTCTTGTTGTTCTCATTATCGCCACCGGCGGTGCCGGCGCGCGTGGCGGTGACCACGCCTGGTTCGCCTTCCTGTTCCGCTGGCTGCACGTGATGGCGGGTGTGATGTGGATCGGCCTGCTGTGGTACTTCAACTTTGTGCAGATCCCTTCGATGCCGAAGATTCCCGATGAGCAGAAGCCGGCCATCGGCAAAGTCATCGCCCCGACCGCGCTGTTCTGGTTCCGCTGGGCTGCGCTGGCCACGGTGATCACCGGCCTGATCGTCGCTTCGATGAACGGTTATCTCGGCGCCGCGCTGATGTTCAGCAAACCGTTTACCGCAATCGGTATCGGCATGTGGCTGGCTCTGATCATGGCTTTCAACGTCTGGTTCATCATTTGGCCGAACCAGAAAAAAGCACTGGGCATTGTCCAGGTTGAAGCCGATGCCAAAGCCAAGGCGGCACGTTTTGCGATGCTGGCTTCCCGCTTCAACACGATGCTGTCGGTGCCCATGCTGTTCTGCATGGTGGCGCAACAGAACGGCGGGTTGTAACCGCAAGTTCAGTTGAACGACGGAAACGCCCGGGTAATTCCCGGGCGTTTTTGTTTGCGGCGGGTTGGCCGCAGGTTCGTGCCCCCGTATCATTGCTGTTCTTTTCAGCAACAATGACAGAGGA
>CBHTVL010000400.1:0-2755 GCA_966096475.1 uncultured Burkholderiales bacterium | reverse complement strand
GGTGAATTACTTCTTCGGTGCCGGCTCGACCGAAACCGCGACGGCTTCGGTGAAGGTCACATCAACCTTGTCGCCGACTTTCAGGGTTTTGAGGAATTCGCGCATCTGCGGACGCTTGACCGCCACGATGTTCACATTGCCCTGGGGACCGGTAAAGGTAACGATGTTGTTTTTCAGATCAACGGCATCGATGGTCACAGTCGCCTTGACTTCGCGCTTGCCGGAAATGCCGGGTTTCTCGCTGGCCTTGGCTTTCTTGACGTCTTCCTTCACCGAAACGCCGGATTCCGAGCCGGCTTTTTTCAGTTCAGCGGCAATCGCCTGGGTGTAATTGATGACAACCATGTCACCGGCCTTGATTTCCTTCAGCCGTTTCACTTCGGGACTGGCTTCAACCGTCATTGCCTTGCCGTCCTGACCCTGCAGCGTGATCAGGCGGTTGTCGTAATCGACCGACTTGACGGTCGCGGTCAGTTTGACGGTTTCGCTGACGGCGGCTTTTTGCGATGCTTTTTCCGCAGCCACGGCGGGCAATGCGGCGGCCAGCAGACCGGTGAACAGAACGCTGGTGATACGGGCGGCTAATGCTGCTTTCATTTTTGGTTCTCCTGGGTTTAGAGCCGGAACGACGTTTTCGCCCGGATTGTTGCGACGGCATTGTAAGCCCTGGAAACCGGCTGCGCCGTTTCGGATGCCGCAGCCCGCCCAAGCCATCAAAGAATTGACAACAAGCCCCGCGCCACGGCCCCGGAAAATCCCGACAGGCGCCTGCAACCCGCATAAAACACGATGGTAATATGAGTGACAAATGCGCTCCCGGCGCATCGCCAACCGCTTGCTGACGGAGAGCTCGATCCGATGAGGCCACCCCAAACAATCCCGTGGATGCGCGAGGCAGTTTTGACAGCATTCGCCATGGCAATCCCTTCCGTCGCACGGGCTTCGTTTCTGCCACCCGAAGTGATGGACACCGCGGCAACCTATATTGCCTGGTTCGTCATCATCGTCATGCCGATCGGCGCCATCGTGCTGTTCTGGATGGTCCACGTTCTTCCGGAAAAAATCGCGGAAAAACGCCATCACCCGCAAAAGGACGCGATCCATACCCTGTGCCTGCTGTCGCTGCTGTTCGGCGGACTGTTGTGGCCCTTGGCATGGCTGTGGGCGTATATGAAGCCGGTGACATACCAGTTGGCTTACGGCACTGACAAGCACGAAGACTATTTTCAGGAGATGGGCGAAAAAGCCCGTGCCGGAAAACTATCGGAACAGGATCTTGCGCATCTGCGCGAAGAACTCGATCAACTCGCAGCCAAAGGCACGCTGCCCGCCCGGCTCAAGACCCTGCGCAAAGAACTGGTCTCATCCGGCACTGCGGCCGCGACCAAGGAAACCGTCTGATGGAAGCCCTGCTGCTCGGCATCTACTCGTTCTTTGTCTGGCTCATTTTCATCAAGAAAAAATGGCTGCCGTGGAACACCACCTCCCAAGTGACGGTTGTGGTCATTCCCATCGTCGCAATGTCGGCGCTGATCCTCACCCTGAATGTCATCGCGCCTTCCACCAGCGACGTGCGCGTCATCAAATATGTGGTGCAGGTGATCCCCCAGGTCAAAGGCCGGGTCATCGAAGTGCCGGTCGAACCCAATCGCCTGGTCAAGAAAGGCGAGCTGCTGTTCCGTATTGATCCCACCCAGTATCAGAACGACCTGAGCGTTGCCAAGGCAAAACTCGCCGCGGACGAAGCGAAACTCGCCCAGGCAGCAGCCAATGTTGCCGATGCATCAGCGGGCGCACGTCAGTTGCAGGAACAACTCAAATCGGCAAGCAGCCAGGTCAGCGCACTGCAACCCCGGCTCGATCTGGCGCGGCTGCGCGTGCGGCAAAACAAGGAACTGGTGGCCACCGGCGCCGGCGACCGCTTTGCACTCGAGCAGGCCGAAGCCAACGCCATCGAACTGGAAGCCCAGATCGCAACCGCCAAAGCCAACGAAGCGCAGGTCGCACAAAAGCTGTCGGGTCAGGTCAACGGCGAACAGGCTTCGGTTGCCGCCGCCCGCGCCCAGTTTGCGACTGCCAAGGCCCAGGTCGACGCCAGCCGCGCCGATCTCGCCAATGCGCAATGGAATCTTGACCAGACCTCGGTTTATGCTCCGGCAAACGGCTATGCGATCAACGTCCAGTTGCGTCCGGGCTCCTTCGTCACCGCTTTCCCGGTGGCGCCGGCGATGAGTTTTGTCGAGGAAACCTATCAGGTCATCGCGTTGTATCAGCAAAATGAACTGACAATGGTGGAACCCGGCAACGAAGCCGAGATCAGCCTCAACATGTACCCGGGCCGCGTCATCAAGGCCAGGGTCGATTCGATTGTCTGGGCACAGGGACAGGGGCAGATCGCGCAATCGGGCACGCTGCCGCAGACCGGCGCTTTCCCGCAGATGCCGGGACGTTTCCCCGTGAAACTGGAAGTGGCCGAAAAAGACCGCGAACTGTTTCTCGCCGCCGGTGCAGTCGGCGACGGTGCGATTTACACCGAACACGTTGCGGCGATACACATCATTCGCAAGGTCATCCTGCGCGTGGGCTCGATCACCAACTACCTCGTGCTGAAGCTGCATTGATGAGCGCCGTTTTCCTTGTCCGCAGTCTGTGCGCGGTTTACCTTGCAGCGGCGCTGGCCGGCTGCGTGCTGACGCCACCGCCGGCCGGCGGGGAATTGCAACAGCAGGCGATGGTCAACACCGCCGTACCCGCC
>CBHTVL010000399.1:0-2756 GCA_966096475.1 uncultured Burkholderiales bacterium | reverse complement strand
CGGCGACATCAAAGCCGATCAGTGTGCCGCCTTCGCGGGGGAATGACGCCAGTGCCTGCAGACCCTCCTGATTCAGGACCTGGCCTGAAATGGTGGGATAAACCATGACCACCTTGTGCTGAAGCGCCGTTTTGACGTCGGTGGTGATACGGAAGGGCACGCCGATGGTCTTCAGGCCATGGGCGAGTCCCAGCCAGCCGGAGTCGGGATTGGTCAGCAGTATGGCCATGGCACCGGGGGCAGCATGGTCATATTGTTTCCATTGTGCAGGTGCAGCCTGAGGCACTCTGGTGGAGACTTCAGGGCCTCTGATCCCCGGGAAAACCGCGTTGTCCGACTTGCGGACAATAAAAAACACAGCCGCGGCCAGCATTGAGGCGGCAGTGATGCCGAGGATGATCCGGAGCAAGGGGCGTTGCATTGTTTCCAGCCCTGTAAAACGCCGAGATTCGGATCCTGCTCTGCGGCGAAACAGGGTCGGCAGGAAGGTTAAAGTAGTATCATATTTGCAAATGGACGGCCGCTGTTAATGGCTTTGTAATCAACGGACAAAATCGGGAGTTCCGTGACGGGCGAAACACCAAGAATGGCACTGGTTGTAGAAGACGATGACCAGATCGCTTACCTGCTGCGATTCATCCTGGAACGCGAGGGTTTCAAGGTCGAGGTGGCCAGCGATGGCCGCGTCGCACAGGATCTGATCATGAACGGCACGCCGCCGGCGTTGGCGCTGCTGGACGTCATGCTGCCTTTTGTCGACGGCTACCAGCTGCTGGCCGTAATTCGCGCCAAAACAGGCTGGGAAACCGTACCGGTGCTGATGCTGACGGCGAAGTCACAGGAAAAAGACATCGTGCGCGCCCTGGATTCGGGAGCGGCCGATTATATGGTTAAACCGTTCAAGCCGGATGAACTGCGTTCACGCGTCAGGCGTCTGGTGAAGGAATCCAAATGATCAAGTTGACTGCCAAAGCGGGATTGCTTTGCGCTGCCGTGCTGTTCATGATGGTTTCCCTGCAAGCGGGGGCGCAACCGTCGTCCGAGGATGTGCCGTCGCTGCGGCCGGAGAGCACGGGCACAGGCCTCAAGCTGCCGCTGAATGCGCTGGAGTTCGGTTACGGTCGCGAGTCGCTGACCAATAATCTGTCGGACTGGACCAATACCTATCTGCTGGGCAGCCGCAAGCTGGGTGAACGGCAGACGGTTTATGGCGGATTGCGTGAAACCGAGCGTTTCGGGCTGAAAGACAGTGAGGCGCATGCCGGTCTGTATTTCCCGCTGGGTCAGAGCTGGGGCGGCATCATCGAAGGCAGTTACAGCCCGACGCATGAAGTGCTGCCGCAAGGTTCGGTTTACGGTTTTCTGCAGAAAAACTTCCAGGGTGGATGGGGGCTGGGCCTGGGGCTGCGTCACAACGAATACACCGCGACGGCGAGCAATGTGGCTTCTCTGCTTGCCGAGCGCTACTGGGGCAATTTCCGCGGCGCCTATACGCTGTATTCGGGGCGGCCGGAGGGTGCGTCTTCGGCGGCCAGCCACCGGCTGCAGCTCAGTTACTACTATGACGACCGCAGCACGATCGGCATGTCTTACACCAACGGTCGCGAGGTCGAAAACGTGGGGCCGCCGCGCGGCGTGATTTCCACCGATGTGCAGAGCTGGTCGGTCAGCGGTCAGCACTGGTTCACGCCGTCCTGGGCGCTGACCTATGACCTGATCCAGCACGAACAGGGCACCCTCTACCGCCGGCAGGGGCTGCAGCTCGGCCTCCGGCGCAGTTTCTGAACACCGTTGCGCCTGGATCACAGCTTATCTGCGGTACCGGAGCCTGATGTGCTGGCTGTCTGGATGCCCCAGGATCCGATGCTGCAAGTGGTTTTTATGGTCGGCATCGGCATCATCTTCTTTTCGTTCCTGATGCTGGTTGCGGTGTTCATGCTGCGTGTCCGCCTGCTGATCCGCCAGCGCCGTCAACGTTTCTACGAAGCGCAGTGGCAGCCGTTGCTGGCCGAGTGTGTGTTTGCTGTTCCGGCAGAACTGCCGAAGGTGCCGCGGAACATGCGCTATCACTTTCTCAGGGTCTGGAATTTTCATCATGAATCGCTGGTCGGCGCTTCGCGTGCCAATCTCGAGGCGCTGGCCGGTGCGATGCATCTCGAGGAGATTGCCCGTGAGCTGATGCACACGGGCAATCTCCGGGAACGGCTGATTGCGGTGATGACCCTCGGCCACCTCGGTGACCGCACGCAATGGCATGAGTTGCGTGCGCTGGTCGCCGACCCTTCGCCGATGCTTTCCCTGCTGGCTGCCCGTGCACTGCTCGACATCGACGCATCGTCAACATTGGCCTGGCTGGTAACCGTGATGGCAGCGCGGGATGACTGGCCCCTGTCGCGGGTCGTGACCATGCTCAAAGAAGTGGGGCCGGACGTGGCCACGCTGCCGCTGATTTCCGCTGCGGAAGCGGCGGCACGCAGCGAGGGCGGGGAAGCGCAGGTGGCGCGTCTGCTGCGCATGATGGAAATGGCGCATACCGAACGCGTGTCACCGGTGGCCGGAAAAATTGCACGCGAGGCACAGAGCCCCGAATTGATCGCGGCAGCGTTGCGTCTGGTGCAGGATCCGCGTGATCTGGACATTGTCCGTGCCCATGCCGCACATGAGGCCTGGTTTGTCCGCGCCAGCGCAATCCGGGTTCTGGGACGGATCGGTGATGCCGGCGACCGGCGGTTGCTGACCGGCATGCTGAGTGACCC
>CBHTVL010000398.1:0-2770 GCA_966096475.1 uncultured Burkholderiales bacterium | reverse complement strand
AGCAGGATCGCCCACCACTGACTGACTTCAAAGCCGGGCATGCCGGATTCATCAAAGGTCGGTACATCGGGGAAGGCGGAGGAACGTTTTGCCGAGGTCATGCCGACCGCGCGGATGCGGTTGTTCTTGATATTCGGTGCGGCGACCGGCAGCGCAAGGAACCCGCTGGGCGAGTGACCGCCGAGCAGATCGGTCATCTGCGGACCGCCGCCTTTGTAGGGTACGTGGATGATGTTGATGCCGGTCAGCAGGCGCATCCATTCGCCGGCCATGTGCTGTGCGCTGCCGGAGCCGATGGACGAATAACTGATCGAGCCCGGCTGTTTTTTCGCCAGCGCGACATAGTCATTGACGTTTTTCACCGGCAGCGAAGGATGTGCGACCAGCACCAGCGGCGAGATGCCGACCTGGGTGACCGGCGTGAAGTCGCGGACCGGGTCGTAGTTCATTTTCGGATACAGCGCGACATTGAGCGCCACTTCGCCGGAGGTGCTCATCAGAATGGTGTAGCCGTCGGCCGGGCTGCGCGCCGCGACTTCGGCGCCAACCATGCCGGAAGCGCCGCCGCGGTTGTCGATGATGACCTGCTGTCCCAGTTTGTCCCCAAGCAGTTTGGCGATCGGGCGGCCGAGAATGTCGGTGCCGCCACCGGGCGGGTAGGGAATGATCATGCGCATGGGTTTCGCGGGATACGGTGTCTGTGCCGATGCGAAACCGGCCACCGTAAACAGCAACAGCGATACGAGAATGCGTGAAAGCATGTTTCCCCTCCGTGTCGGCTTGTGGATGCCCCGGTACTGCGCTGCGCCGGTTGTTGTTGTATGTAATCCGGCGCTGTGCACAGACTAGAGGAGTTCCCGCCGGCTAGGCAAGTGTGACGATGCTGCCGGATGTATTTGATTAAAATGTAATTTTTGCAATTTCCGGATGATGAGCCTGATGAGCGGACATTCTGCGATGGCAACACCCTCGGCCTGGGTGCGGCGCTGGGCGCCGCTGGTCAGCAAGGGCGGCGCGGTGCTGGATATGGCCTGCGGCGGCGGACGCCATGCGCGTTTTTTTGCCGGGCTCGGTCATCCCGTCGATGCCGTGGACTGCGATCCGGAGGCCATTGCTGCGCTGGCGGGTGTTGACGGCGTCACCGCACTTTGCGCGGATATTGAAGACGGTCCGTGGCCTTATGCCGGGCGTTGTTATGCCGCGGTGGTCGTCACCAACTATCTGCACCGGCCGCTGTTTCCGCAGCTGCTGGCGGCGCTGGCGCCGGGCGGCGTGTTGATTTACGAGACCTTCGGCCTGGGCAATGAAGCCTACGGGCGGCCCGCCAATCCGGCGTTTTTGCTGCGTCCCCGGGAGTTGCTCGAGGCTGTCGGCTCCGGGCTTCATGTGCTGGCCTATGAAAACGGTTTTGAGACTGATCCGAAGCCGGCAGTGATCCAGCGCATTTGCGCGCTGCGCGGGTCCTTGCAGGATGCCGGGCAAAACCGGAATTTCTTTTTGAATTCATGAGCTTTTCGCGTTGCAGCAGAAACAGCCATAAATTGACCCGGGGTGCTGCAAACGGTAAAATTCGTCGGTTTATTCGAGGCCGGACAGGAAATGCGCGTCAAGTTCGTTGCAGGCAACTGGAAGATGAATGGCAGTCTGTCCGCCAACGACACCCTGTTGAAGGATCTGGTGCCGGCGCTTGCGGCACTGACCGGCATGGAAAGCGCGGTTTGTCCCCCGTATCCGTATCTGGCGCAGGTGCAGCGCGCGCTGCAGGGTTCGCCCGTGGCGCTGGGTGGCCAGGATCTCTGCCAGTTCGGCAACGGCGCCTATACCGGCGGTGTTTCCGCGGCGATGCTGAAGGATTTCGGCTGCAGCCACGTGATCGTCGGGCATTCCGAGCGGCGCACGTTGTTTGGCGAGAACGACGCGCTGGTGGCGGAGAAATTCGCTGTCGCGCAGCAGGCCGGCCTGACGCCGATCCTGTGTGTCGGCGAGACGCTGGCAGAACGCGAGTCCGGTGCGACGGACAGTGTGGTGGCAAGACAGTTGAATGCGGTGTTGCAGCGCTCCGGTGCTGCGGCATTGCGAAACGCGGTAATTGCCTACGAACCGGTGTGGGCGATCGGCACCGGCAAGACGGCGTCGCCGGAAGAAGCGCAGGCGGTGCATGCGGGCATCCGCAGCCTGGTGGCGAAGTCGGATGCCGCGGTGGCGGCTGCAGTGCGCATCGTTTACGGCGGCAGCGTGAAGGCTTCGAATGCAGTGCAATTGTTCGGCATGCCGGACATTGATGGTGGACTGATCGGCGGCGCCGCACTGGTGGCCGGCGAATTTGCAGCGATCTGCCGGGCCGCGGCCCGGTAACGAACAAGCGAGAGCGAGATGGACGTCCTGATTCTGGTGGTTCACGTGATTGCAGCCCTGGGCATCATCGGGCTGGTGTTGCTGCAGCATGGCAAGGGCGCCGACATGGGCGCGGCCTTCGGCAGCGGATCTTCGGGCAGTGTTTTCGGTTCCGCGGGTTCGGCCAACTTCATGAGCCGCACCACTGCGGTTCTTGCCGTGATCTTTTTTGCCTCGAGCATCGGCCTGACGGTTGTCGGCTCCAAGAAGTCGGTCGAAAAGGGCTTGATGACCAAGGAAGTGCCGACGCAGCCGGCTGATCCGGCGCAATCGCAGTCGCTGCCGGCGCAGATTCCGGCATCGCCGCTGAACGCGCCGGCCCCGGTGGTTCCGGTGCCCGGTCTGCCGGCTTCACCGGCGGGTTCCAAGTCGGGTG
>CBHTVL010000397.1:0-2773 GCA_966096475.1 uncultured Burkholderiales bacterium | reverse complement strand
TACCGCCGGCTGGAGAGTGCCTACCAAGAGCAGCGCCGCTTTACCGCCGATGCCGCGCATGAACTGCGCACGCCGCTCGCCGCGCTGATGACGCAGGCCCAGGTGGCCCGCGCCGCGACGGCGGACGCCGAACGCAATCGCGCACTGGACAACGTCATCACCGGCTGCGGCCGCGCCGCACGCATCGTCGACCAGAGGCTGACGCTGGCCCGGCTGGAACCGGATACCGCGCTGGGTACACGCGAAGTGTTTGACCTGCGCGCGCTGGCGCAAAGCGTGGTCGCCGACATTGCGCCGGCAGCGCTGCAACAGGGCGTGGAAATTGAATTGGGCGACTGCGCAGACGCTTCGGTATCGGGCAACAGCGACCTGATCCGTATCGCCCTGCGCAATCTCATCGACAATGCCGTTCGCTACAGCGCGCGCAACACCCGGGTGCAGGTCACCGTCGACAATTCCGGAAACTTCGCATCCGCCAGGGTGACGGATCAGGGGCCGGGCCTGTCATCCGAAGACCGGCAGAAAGTCGGGCAGCGTTTTTACCGGGTACTCGGCAACAACGCAGCGGGCAGCGGCCTCGGCCTGTCAATTACCCGCCGCATCGCCGAACTGCACGGCGGCAGCGTGGAACTGCAGGAAAACAAAACGGGCCCCGGCCTCACCGCCGGGTTGCGCTTGCCGCGGCAGGCGGCAGCCGCCTAGCTGTTTGCTTTCGGCGCCGCAGCGCTCTCGCGAACAATCAATTCGGTCGGCAGCTTGTTGCGCAATTCGACGGCCTGATCGTCCAGCCGTGCCAGCAGGTGATTGGCCGCATAAACGCCCATTTCCGCCGTCGGGAAACGCACTGTGGTCAGCGCCGGCGTGATCAAGGACGCCATTTCCATGTCGTCAAAGCCGGTGATCGATACATCACCGGGAACCTTGAGTCCCTGCGCATGGCATTCGGCAATGGCGCCGATCGCCAGCACGTCATTGCCGCAGATCACCGCCGTCGGCGATCCGCCTGACTGCAGCATCTCGCGCAAACCTTCGCGTCCGCCGCCATGGGTATAGGGCTTTTCGACAACCAGCCCGGACGACAACGTGATGCCGCGGGCCGCCAGCGCCTCGCGCACGCCGGCCAGGCGCTCCTGCGCGCGTTCGTTATGTGCGGTAATGCCCGAGATCATCGCGAAGCGGCGATGGCCGAGATCCAGCAGATGATTGGCAATGCACATGCCGGCGGCACGGTTGTCGAAACCGACGCAGGGATGGTTGCCGCTTTCATCGAATGCCCAGGTCAGCACATAGGGCAGATTGTGCGATTCGAGCATGCGATAAATGTCGGGGTGGTGCGTAGTGCCGAGCAGCACCAGCCCGTCGACGCCGCGCTCGATCAGCGTGCGGGTCACGCGCGCTTCAATGTCGGCATCAAAATCGTGACTGGCGAGCAGCAGCACATAACCCGCGGCATCGAGCGTGCGTTGCAAGGCCTGAATGGTGTTGGCAAAGATCGCGTTGTCCAGCGTCGGCACCACTGCGCCGATGGTGTGCGTGCGCCGCGAAGCCAGCGCGCGTGCCGCGCCGTGGGCAACATATCCCAGCGTGCGTGCCGCCTGCTGCACACGCTCCAGCGTACGCGCCTTGACCTTGTGCGGCAGGGTCAGCGCGCGCGACACCGTCGCCGTCGACACCTTGGCGAGTTTTGCTACATCCTCGAGACGGGCCGCTTTGCTGGATCGGGTCTTCATCGGATAAAAAAGCCGGCGCAGGCCGGCTTTTTCCTGGGTGGCACGGTGATCAGCGGTACTGCTTGGCGCTGAACTTGCGGTACTTGGCAAGCAGACGCTGCGGCTGACGGAATGCATCACGCCGGAACGGGTCGCCCAGTTCCTGCGTCAGCATCATGTTGATCACCGTCGGCTTATTGGATCGCACTGCTGCGCGCAACGCATCGCCCACTTCATCGACATGCTCCACCGTCAGCCCCTGCGCGCCCATGGATTCCGCAACATCGGCGAAATTCGGATTCTGCAGATTGGTGCCGAGGAAACGGTTTTCGAAGTAATCGATCTGGTTTTTCTTTTCCGCGCCCCACTGGCCGTTGTTGAACACTACGGCGATCGCCGGAATCTTTTCACGCACGCAGGTCATGACCTCATTCAGGCTCATGCCCCAGGCACCGTCACCGACATAGGCAATTGCCGGACGGTCGGGACGGCCGACCTTGGCGCCCATCACCGCCGGGAAGGCATAACCGCAGTTGCCGAAACTCATCGCGGCGAGGAAGGACGGCGCCTGCTCGAAATGCAGATAACTGTTCGACACCGAGCACACGTTGCCGATGTCGGTGGAGACCATCGCGTTTTTCGGCATCGCGCGGGCCAGCGCTGCCAGCGCCTGGCGCGGTCCGATGCGCGTCTTGGTATTCGGCGACGGCCATTTGTCGAGTTCTTCGGCCCAGGCTTTTTTCTCTTTCTGCACTTCCGCCAGCCGCGCCTTGTTCGGCGTCATCTTGGCGGTCGCCTTGATGCGTTCGAGCAATGCAACCGCCGCGTGTTTGGCGTCGCCACAGATGCCGACGGTTGTTTTCTTGACCAGGCCCAGCATGCGCGAGTCGGCATCGATCTGGATGATCTTGGCGTTTTTCGGCCAGTAATCGAGACCGTGTTGCGGCAGCGTGCCGAAGGGTCCGAGGCGCGAACCCAGCGCGAGTACGACGTCAGCCTTCGATATCAGTTTCATTGCCGCCTTCGATCCCTGATAACCCAGCGGACCGCAGCACAGCGGATGG
>CBHTVL010000396.1:0-2784 GCA_966096475.1 uncultured Burkholderiales bacterium | reverse complement strand
AAAAGGTGTCGGCGGCGCAACAAGGGGAAGATTTGCCACTCGTGGCGGGCAATCCACGGATAGGTCGCCATTTCGGCAATGGTGTATTCGCCGCCGGCGAGCCATTCGTTTTTCGCCAGATGGGCATCAAGCACGCCGTAAAGCCGCCTTGTCTCCGTGACATAACGTTCGATCGCGTAGGGTACCGGCTCTTTCGCCGCACGCAGAAAGTGATGTACCTGACCGAACATCGGACCGACGCCGCCCATCTGGAACATCAGCCATTGCAGTACGTCATAACGTCCGTGCACCGACTGCGGCAGGAACTTGCCGGTCTTGCCGGCGAGATACATCAGGATGGCGCCGGACTCCATCAGCACAATCGGCTTGCCCTCGGGACCGTCAGGATCGACGATTGCCGGAATCTTGCTGTTGGGATTGATCGCAACAAAATCCGGTTTGAACTGGTCGCCTTTGCCGATATTGATCGCATGGGTCCGGTACGGCAGCCCGCACTCCTCGAGCATGATGGATATCTTGCGGCCGTTCGGCGTGGTCCAGGTATAAAAATCAATCATCGAAAGCTCTCCGTTTACTGTCCGGTTATTGGATTGCGTTACGAATCGCGGCGAGGCGCGCCTCGGCCACCGCCGCCTTGATGCCGTCCGGCGATTTCTGCGTGCGTGCAACCACGCCGGCATCGACCGCAAGCGCCGCGTCATGCGCGATACGCAGACGCTTGCGCGAAGCACCCGCGTCGGCAACACCGGCAAGCGCGGCTTCCATCAGATCACGGAAGCGCTCGGGACGGCGCCAGGCATCAGCCGCCTCCAGTACCTGCATCAGCGCCTCGGCATCCAGTTCTGCGCCATCGGCAATGGCATTGCCGTGCCGCGCTGCCAGCAGCGCAAGATCGCGGCAGGCGGCTGGCGCCCTGAGTTTGGTGCACAGGGCGTCGACGGCCTCGGGTTCCAGCGCGCGCAACAGGGCGGCAAAACGCACATCCAGTGCAGCGGTGCCGGCCGCGGCCGCATCCAGCGCGGCCATGGCTTCACCATCCTGTGCGGCGTCATACAGCGCGTCGATCTGCGGCAGCACGCGCGCCAGCGCCCCGCATTCGCGCAGGATCGCGAACATCGCTGACGGCGTTTTTTCCATCAGGCCCTTCGCCAGTTCCTGCCAGACGCGTTCGGCGACCAGCGCATCGGCTTCGCCGTCCTGCACCATCTGCACCATCAGCGCCTGGGTTTCCGGTGCGACGGTGAAATCAAAGCGTGCGGCGAAGCGCGCAACACGCAGGATGCGCACCGGGTCTTCGGCAAACGCCGGACTGACATGGCGCAACACGCCTTCGCCGAGGTCCTCGGCGCCGTGATAAGGATCAATCAGCCGGCCGCTGCCGTCGCGCGCCATCGCATTGATGGTCAGATCGCGGCGCTGCAGATCCTGCTCCAAAGTGACATCGGGCGCGGCATGAAAGGCAAAGCCGTGATAACCGGGCGCGGTCTTGCGCTCGGTGCGCGCCAGCGCATATTCCTCATGGGTCTGCGGATGAAGGAACACCGGAAAATCACGGCCGACGGGGCGAAAGCCCTGCTTCACCATCTCTTCCGGTGTCGAACCGACGACCACGTAATCGCGATCCTGTACCGGCAAGCCAAGCATCTCGTCGCGTACCGCGCCGCCGACGACGTAAGTTTCCATACTGATGTCAGCGACCGGCGCGGCTGCGCATCAGATCGTATCGTCCGCGCGGCGTATCGATCGTCAGCCAGGACGGCGCCAGCGCCTCCAGCGACTGCGGCCGGATGCCGAAGGGAAATACCGAATCGCTGATGCTGTCGACATCCATCGAACGGATGTTGTCACGCGACATCAGTTTCACCGGCAGGCATTCCATCGCAAACGCCTGGCACAGGGACAGTGTGCGGTTGAGGCCGATGATCGGACGCGGTCGACCGGTGTTCCGCGCCACAAATGCCACCAGCTCACGCAGCGTGTAACGTTGCGGTCCGCACAGATCGTAGTGACGTCCATGGGTGCTGATGTCGGTCAGTGCATGAACAAACGCCGCAGCGACATCACCGACAAATACCGGCTGGAAACGCGCGTCCGGCCGCGCCAGCACCAGAAGCGGCAGCAGGCGCGCGAGTCCGGCGAACAGATTGAGAAAACGGTCATCCGGCCCGAAAATCACCGAAGGCCGGAATACCGTGACCTCCAGCCCCGATTCCATCACCACACGCTCGGCTTCTCCCTTGCTGCGCAAATATTCGCTCGGGCCATCAGTCGCGGCGCCGATGGCGCTCATCTGCAGCAGCCGTTTGACGCCGCCGGCGCGACAGGCTTCGACCACGCTGCGCGCGAGTTCGATATGAGCCGCACGGAAACCGTGATGACCGCCGCCGTCATGCAGTACACCAACCAGATTGATCACGGCGTCGCAACCGGCCACCACTTTCGCCAGCGCGGCCGGCGTATGTACATCGGCCTCGACCACATCGACCGTGGGCAAAAGAATCAGCGCCTTGGCGCGCTCACGGTCGCGCGTCGGCACCACCATGCGAAAACCGCGCGCGGCCAGCTGCTGGCACAGATGGCGGCCGACAAATCCCGACCCGCCGATGACACAGACTTTTTCGATGATCATTTCCGGTAATTCTCCGTTGCTCTTCTGTTCCGCCCCGCGATCAGGGCGTATCACCCAGCGGCTTTTCGCGGTCGCGCGCTCGCGGCTCGATGACGCCGATGCGCGCTTTCAGCGACTGCATCTGCTGGCTGAAATTGTTGGCGTAATAGCTGGAA
>CBHTVL010000395.1:0-2794 GCA_966096475.1 uncultured Burkholderiales bacterium | reverse complement strand
TCACCACTACCCCATCCCGCTCATCCGTCAGTAGATACACAAACCCATCCAGCCCCACCCGCACATCGCGGATGCGCCCGATCTGCCCCTTGAGCAGCCGCTCTTCGCGCACCACCTTCTCGCCATTCAGTTCCAGCCGCACCAGCATCTCGTCGCGCAGCGCACCAACCAGCAGGTTGCCTTTCCAGTTCGGGAATTGGTTGCCGATGTAGAAGGCCATGCCCGACGGCGCAATCGACGGCACCCAATAATGCAGCGGCTGCTCCATGCCGGCTTTAGCATTGCCCTCGCCGATCTTCGTGCCGATGCCATAGTTGACGCCATAAGTGATTACCGGCCAGCCGTAGTTGCGGCCGGTGCGCATCACGTTGATTTCATCGCCGCCCTGCGGGCCGTGTTCATGGGTCCACAGCTCACCCGTTTGCGGATGCAGTGCCGCGCCCTGCATATTGCGGTTGCCCAGCGTGAATTTCTCCGGCTTCGCGCCGGCGCGATTGACGAAGGGATTGTCGGCGGGCACGCGGCCGTCATCGTGCAGGCGGATCACCGAACCCGCGTGATCATCGAGCATTTGCGCACGCGCCATCTCGCCGCGGTCGCCGAGCGTCAGATAGATCATGCCTTTGCCGTCGAACACGATGCGTCCACCGAAATGCTGGCCGGTGCGTGTCTTCGGCTCCAGGCTGAACAGGATCTGCACATTGCTCATGCGGTAACCGTCGAGTTTTCCACGCGCCAGCGTCGTGCCCCATCCACCCGGGCCGGGTGCGTTATAGGCCCAGTAGATCCAGCCGTTCTGAGCGTATTGCGGATGGATCGCGACGTCGAAAAGGCCGCCCTGGCCGCTGGCGACGATCTCGGGAAAACCTTCGACGGGTTTCGGATCGAGCTGAAAATCCCTGCTGACGATGCGCAGCCGACCCGCGCGTTCGGTGACCAGCATGCGGCCGTCGGGCAGGAAGGCCATTGACCACGGGTTCTGCAGGCCGCGAACCAGCGTAACCACGCGGAAGGCGTGTTTGTCGGATTGCACGGTTTGCGCGAGGGCCGGCGCACTCACGACGGCAACAAGACATATCAGGGTCAGCAGCCTGCGCATGGGGATTTCCGGGGGAAACGTCAGGGGGCGCGTTTATAATAGCGCCCTTTTCAGAAGCAACCTTTGATGCACCCAGAAAAGCTGCCCGCCCCCGGGCAGCGCACCAGCACCGCCCTGCTTCACGGTTCCAGCGACGCCCCCCTGTTGGCCGACCTGGCGGCCCGCGCTCGTCCGCTGCTGGTGCTGACCGAGTCGGCATGGCAGGCGCAGCGCCTGCTGCAGGAGATTCCCTTCTTCGCGCCGCAGCTGCGGGTGCACATGCTGCCGGACTGGGAAACGCTGCCCTACGATCACTTCTCGCCGCACCATGATCTGGTGTCGGAACGGCTGGCGACGCTGTGCCAGCTGGTGCGCGGCGACATCGACATCGCACTGGTGCCGGTGACCACGGCGCTGTACCGCATGGCGCCGGTGGACTTCATCACCGCCAATACCTTCTATTTCAGGCAGGGCGCGAAACTCGGCGCCGATGCGCTGCGCCATCAGCTGACGCTCGCCGGTTACAACCATGTCACGCAGGTGATCGCACCGGGTGAATACAGTTTCCGCGGCGGGCTGATCGATCTGTATCCGATGGGCAGCCCGCTGCCCTACCGCATCGATCTCTTCGACGAGACCATCGATTCGATCCGCAGCTTTGACGTCGACAGCCAGCGTTCGATCATGAAGGTGCCGGAGGTGCGCTTGCTGCCGGCGCGCGAATTCCCGATGGATGAAGCCGCGCGCACCGCTTTCCGCCAGCGCTTCAGAGAACGCTTCGAAGGTGATCCGTCGCGCAGCCAGGTCTACAAGGATGTATCGAAGGGCATTCCGACCGCAGGTATCGAGTATTACCTGCCGGTGTTTTTTGACAGCACGGCGCTGGTCACCGATTACCTGCCCAAAGAAACCACGATCTGCCTGCGCCCCGGCATCACCGAGGCCATCGACGAATTCTGGGCTGACACCCGCGGACGGCATGCGATGGTGCGCGGTGATCTCGCCAACCCGGTGCTGCCGCCGCAGGAACTGTTCCTCACCGAAGACGCGTTTTTCGGTGCGATCAAACCCTTCCCGCGCATCGACCTCGCCGCCATCGCGCCGGCGATGACCGGTTCGCCCGCCGCGGAACTCGAAAGCAAGAATAAAAACAATGACTTACTAAATACCGCCACATCCCCGCTGCCGCCGCTGCATGTCGAGCGCCGAGCCGATGACCCGCTGCACCGGCTGCGCGGTTTCGTCGACAGCTATCCCGGACGCATCCTGGTGCTCGCCGAAACCCTCGGCCGCCGCGAAACCATGCTCGAGTATTTCGCCGAGTACGGGCTGAAGCCGGCGCAGGTGACGGACTGGGCGCAGTTCAATGCCGGCAAAGAACATTTCGTGCTGGGCGTCGCACCGCTCAGCAACGGCTTCATCGATACCGCGGCGCAGGTCGCGATCATCACCGAGAACGAGCTGTATGCCTCGCAGGTGCGCCAGCGCGCCACGCGCGACGCCAAACGCGCCTCGCCCGAAGGCATGCTGCGCGATCTGTCCGAGGTCAAGGTCGGCGATCCGGTGGTGCACGAGCAGCACGGCATCGGCCGCTACCTCGAGCTGGTGCAGCGTGTGGTCAACGGTGCCGAGCGGGAATACCTGGTCATCGAGTACGCCGCGTCCAAGCGCGGCCAGCCCGGCGACCGGCTCTTCGTGCCCACCGACCAGCTCGAC
>CBHTVL010000394.1:0-2798 GCA_966096475.1 uncultured Burkholderiales bacterium | reverse complement strand
ACCCTGGGCATGATGATCGCCAATGTGCCGGCGGTGATTCTCGGTGACCGCATTGCCGACCGGATGCCGGTCGCCATCGTGCACCGGGTCGCTGCGGCCATTTTCCTTATCCTCGGCATCGCAACCTTGCTGGGTGCGGGCGAGTCGCTGGGGTTTTGATTCTGCGCCAGTGAATGCCAAGGGTTGGCTGATATGGCCAACCCTTGCGCCGGTTTACTCGTGTATCCCGGCGTCCTTGATCACCTTGCCCATTTTTTCCATGTCCGCACGCATATAGGCGCTCAGTTGCGCCGGCGTGCTGGCGACCACTTCAGCGCCGATATTGAACAGGCGTTCCTTGGTTTCGGGTTTGTTTAGCGTGCGCGCAGCTTCGCGGTTAAGCACGTCGATGATCGCGGCCGGTGTTTTTGCCGGTGCGAACATGTGGATGACCGCCATGGTTTCGTAACCCGGCACCGTTGCCGCGATGGTCGGCTGATCCGGCACCCGCGCGGTGGGTTTCGCGGGGGAAACGGCGAGGCCGCGTACGCGGCCGGAGCGGATGTGCGGCATTACCGCGCCGGCATTGGGGAACATGATGTGCGTTTCACCGCCGATCAGGCCGTTGAGCGCTGGGCCGCCGCCTTTGTACGGAACCATGGTGATGTTGACGCCGGCGAGCGCCTTGAACAGTTCGGCCGCCAGATGCGGTGAAACGCCGATGGTGCCGGCGGCGTAATTGAGTTCGCCCGGCTTGGCCTTGGCGAGTGCGATGATGTCTTTTACCGATTTCGCTGCCAGCGTCGGGTGTGCGACCAGGATGTTGGGCAGTTGCACGGCGAGGATTACCGGCGTGAAATCACGGATCGGGTCCCAGGCCACCTTGTTGCGCAGGAAGGGCGTCAGCCAGATATTCGATCCGTAAACCAGCAGCGTATGGCCGTCCGGCGCTGCTTTGGCGGCAATCTCCGCGGCGACGATGCCGCGGTTATCGACCACGGCGCGTTGCGGCAGGCTGCTGTTGATGCCTTCGGCGATGATGCGCGCGATGATGTCGTTGCCGCCGCCCGGTTCCGAGGTCACGATACGTATCGGACGCGACGGGTAGGTCGCGCTGGCTGACCATGCGGCAGCCGACGTCAGCAGCAGCGCGCCGAGTGCAATCCAGCGCAGCAGGGTATTCGGTTTCAACGACATTTTTCTCCTCCGGAAAAGCGTTGTTGTTGCGGCCGGCCGCTACATTACATCATCACCCGGCCGCCATTGACGTCCAGCACCACGCCGTTGATGTAAGCCGCGGCATCCGAGGCAAGGAACAGCATCGCCTGTGCGTGATCTTCGGGAACGGCCAGCCGGCGCAGAGGCACCTGCGAGGCGATGCGTTCGATGTCGGCTTCGCTGCGCAGCGCGGCGACACGCGGCGTCAGCGTGGTGATCGGCGCCACGGCATTGGCGGTGATGTTGTCGGGGCCGAGCTGGAAAGCAAGAAAACGGGTCAATTGGGTGACGCCGGCCTTGGCCGCGCCGTAGGCCGGGGACGAGGCGGCATGCACTGTGCGTCCGGAAATCGATGACACGTTGATGATGCGCCCCGCTTTGGATTTTTTAAGCTGCGGAATCGCCATTTTGCAGATCAGGAACACGCTGCGCAGATTCAGTGTCACCGTGCGGTCCCATTCGTGGATGGTCATGTCCTCCACGCTTGCCAGCCGGCCGTAACCGCCGGCGCAGTTGATGACGATGTCGATGCCGCCGAACGCTGTGACGATGCCGGCGATGCATTGTTCGACCGATGCGGCGTCGGTGATGTCGGTTTTGAACAACCGCGCGTTTCCACCGGATTGGCTGATGGCATCAGCGACCTTTTTGCCGTTGTCGGCGTCGATGTCGACGATGGCGACTTTGCAGCCCTGAGCGGCAAACAGGCGCGCAGTTTCCGCGCCGATGCCTTGTGCGGCGCCGGTGATCAGTGCAACACGGTCCTTGAGTTCGGGGTAACTGGCCATCACGACTTCTCCTTGTGTTCGGCAGCAACGGAAGCGCTGCGGTTGATCCATGATCCGCAGCCCATGATGGCGGCGCAGGTCCAGAAGATTGTGGCAACACCGCCGATGGCGGCGCCGACGATACCGAATGCCGGCGGCACGAACACATGTGCGCCGTAGCTGACCGCAAGACGCATCGAAATCGCTTCGGCCGAGCGGCCCGGCGGCCCGGCAGTGAAGGACAGAATCATCGACAGCGGCTGGCCGCAGCCGAGCCCGAGGCCGAGTAAAAAGGCGCTGGCTGCGAGCAGCGGTGCGCTGGTGGTCAGCGGGAAGGCCATGAAAGCCACGCCGGAGATGATGAAAGCGCCGGCGAGCATCGCGCGTTCGCCGTAGCGCTTGGTGATCGGCGGAATGAACAGGCGGGTGACAAAGGCCGCGACGCCGAAAGCGCCCATGATCAGGCCGATGGTTGTCGCCGAAAACTTCAGGCTGTGGCCGTAGATCGGCATGTACAGATTGAACAGGTCGAGCCCGGTCATCACCGCCGCGTTCGACAGCAGCGCATTGCGCATCGCCGGCAGCGCGAGCAGGTCTTTCATGTTGCGTGGCGCCTGCGTGCCGCTGCCGACGGTGGCTGTGGACGGATACAGATCGCGCTTGAAAGCAACAGTCAGTCCGCAAACCGCAGGAATGATGGCGACCAGCAGGAAGGTCGGCAGGTGAGATAACGTATCGATGGACAGGCCGACGGCGATAGGGCCGATCACCGAGCCGGTGGATTCGCCGAGGCTGTAATAACTGAAGTTGCGCGTGCGGGTTTCGCTGGTTGAC
>CBHTVL010000393.1:0-2802 GCA_966096475.1 uncultured Burkholderiales bacterium | reverse complement strand
CCGGGAAATCGATGTGGCGTTCGAGCAGATCCGCCAGCGGCGAGTTGTCGAGCAGGGATACCGGGCCATCAAGACCGCCACCGGACACGGCCGACAGCAGCCAGCGCGCGCTATTGCCCAAAGCACCCCAGGCATCGGCGCGGTAGACCTGCTCCACCTGAAAGTTTTTCCACACCGTCATCAGCCGGCGCGCGCCGCGATGAAAATTACCGGCATCGGTCGCCAGCACCGCAGCATTGATCGCGCCGGCCGAGGTGCCGCAGATGATCGGGAAGGGATTACCGATGTCGCGCGGCAGCAACTCATACAGCGCGCGCATCACCCCGACCTGATAGGCCGCGCGCGCCCCGCCCCCGGTCATGATCAGACCGACAACGGGTTTGGCTGGAGTGGATGCGCTGGACATGGCAGTTATTTCCCTGCGCCAGTGTGCCTGAATCGCGGCGGCTGTGGACTCAGGATTCGATGGCCACGGTCACCAGCGTCGGCTGCAGCAGCGCAACCAGCGCCTGCGGCTGCAGGCTCACCAGGAAACCGCGACTGCCGCCGTTGATGTAAAGCCGTGGCAAATCGAGGATGCTCTGCTCCAGATACACCGGCATTTTGCGGCGCGTGCCGAAGGGCGAAGTGCCGCCGACACGATAACCGGTATGACGTTCCGCGACTTCCGGTTTGCAGGGTTCGATGCGTTTGACGCCGAGATGCCGCGCCAGCGCCTTCGCCGAGACCTGACGGTCGCCGTGCATCAGCACCACGCAGGGTTTCGCCGCCTCGTCCTGCATGATCAGCGTTTTCACCACCGCGTGTTCATTGACACCCAGCTCGCGCGAGGACACCGCGGTGCCGCCGCGATCTTCATAGTTGTAGAAATGCGGGGTAAATTCGACTTTCGCGGCGCGCAGCGCCAGCACCGCCGGCGTCGAGGGCATCTTCGGCGCGCTCATGATCCGTTCTTCATTTACCTGTCATCAACCGGCACAGGCTGTACAACATGCCGGCCGTGGCACCCCAGATATAGCGCCCCTCATAGGGAATCGCCAGGTAATGCCGATGACGGCCGCGGAAATGGTATTCACGGCGCTGGTAATTCGCCGGATCAAGAAAATGCGCCAGCGGCGCCTCAAAAATATCGGCCACTTCAAAATCATCCGGCTTCAGATCAAACGGCGGCTCCACCCAGCCCACCACCGGCACGATGCGAAAGCCTGAGGGAATTTCATACCCGGGCAAACGCCCGAGCAGCGCGATGCGCTCGCGCGCGAGGCCGATCTCCTCCTCGGTTTCGCGCAGGGCGGTGAATTCGCGATCCGGATCATCCGGCTCGACGCGCCCGCCGGGAAAACTGATCTGCCCTGCATGGTCGCGCAGATGTGCGGTGCGCTGAGTCAGCAATACCTGCACCCCGCCGTCGCGATTCACCAGCGGCACCAGCACCGCGGCCTCCGTAACCTTGGTGCCCTCGCGCAACGAGATCATGTGCAGGTCGTTTTCCTCGGGCGGCGGCGCCGGACGCGCCAGCCCGCGCCGGATGTCTTCCAGCGTCAGGATTGATGCGGCTTTGGGATTGCTAATTGCCATAGCGAAGAATTTTACCCGCAACCCGCGTTAATCCCCTCTCCCCACCTGTTGGTGGGGAGAGGGTTAGGGTGAGGGGCAATCACCAACTCGCCAAACCTCCGAAACCTTTAAGCCGGGTCCTTTTCATAACGCAGCATGTCACCGACGGCTATAACCCCGCCGCTCAACACCCGCGCCGCAATCCCGCCATGACCGCGCATCGCGTTATACCCGCCCGCGCCCAACACCTCCTCCATCCGTGAACAGGGTTCGCAAGGCCCCGTGCCCTCGAACAGCACAGTACCGATGCGGAATCGTTCATTCCGCAAGGCCAGCAGATTCAGCCCCGACACCACCAGATTGCGCCGCAGCAGCGCCGGATCAATCGCGTCACGCCGCAGCAATTGCGCCACCGCCGCCAGATGCTCACGCTGGATCAGTGTGACCTGGCGCTTGCCGACCGCGCGTTGCGCCTTGTGATCGCCACTAAGTCCGTGATCGGCAATCACTTCGACGTGATTCATTGCCAGCAAGGGCGCACGCCGGCCCGGGCGCAGACCGATCCATTCGAGACGGCCTTCCATCGGGAAGGTTTCCATCAGGGTGCGGAGCGGACTATCGGGGTTGAGTTTGGTCATGGGGATAGTTAATACGAAATCATTTCAACAGCGGAAATGAATTCCGCTATTCTTTCCTGATGCCATTATTGGGCATCGCTTTTCATCTTGATTTTATCCCTGCCGGAAACACTAAAATTGCTCACAAGTATTTGTTTTATTTAATAAAATACAGGGGCGCCGGGATGTTACCCATCGCACCAAAATGTTATCCGGCGTTTTTGCCGTATAAAACTTGATAGAAATAACCGGCCATGGCTGAGCACGAACCACCACAGGAAGGACGCGAAGGTCATTTTCCAAAGACCGAAACAACCATCCTCGAACTATATCGTCTAGTAGTAATCTTTCTTGCAAGCAAGAACTTCGCGGCACACCGAAACGGCTATCCAGGTGAAGGCCATGATCCGATATACCAACTTCAAGGGTGCGAAGAAGATGAAATCACACGCATTCTCCTTGTGCTCGCGATTACCGCGAGGGTCATTGATGACCGTGAGGGTCATGTCTATGAGATGGTTGGAACCAACTGTGGAAGACTTCAACGGAATACTGCGAACCCAACCAGCGAGGAACTCACGCTGCGAGATGCGTGCAACAAGATCATTCACGCCAAGAAGAGTCGTCT
>CBHTVL010000392.1:0-2831 GCA_966096475.1 uncultured Burkholderiales bacterium | reverse complement strand
GGTTCGACGACACGCAAATACGGCGGCACCGGACTGGGGCTGACGATCTGCAAGCGCCTGACCGAAATGATGGGCGGCACGATCTGGGTCGAAAGCGAACCCGGACGCGGCAGCACCTTCTGTTTTACCGCGTGGTTCGGACTCGGTGTCGAAGGCAAGCGGCGCAAGGTGGTGCCGGAGGAGTTGAACGGCGCCCGCGTGCTGGTCGTTGATGACAATCCGGGTGCGCGCGAAGTGTTGTCCGACCAGCTGTCCGCGCTGCCCTTTGTCGTGGATCAGGTGGCTTCCGGGGCCGAGGCGGTGGCAGCCGTGCGTGATGCGCAGTCGCCGTACCGCATCGTGTTCATGGACTGGAAAATGCCGGGCATGAGCGGGATTGAAGCCGGGTGCGCAATCAAGGCGCTGCCGTCGCCGCCGGCGATCATCATGGTGACGGCCTTCGGGCGAGATGATGTGCGGCATGAGGCGGAGCAGGCGCAACTCGACGGATTCCTGGTGAAGCCGGTCGGCGTTTCGGCGCTGCTCGACGCCATCATGCTGGTGTTCGCACCGGAAGCACATGAGGCGATGGTTGCGGGTCTGCAGTCCGCCGGTCACAACCTCGCGGGTGCGCGGCTGCTGCTCGCGGAGGACAACGAAATCAACCAGCAGATTGCGGTCGAACTGCTGGAGGGTGCGGGTGCCACGGTTGTGGTGGCCAATGACGGACGCGAAGCGATGCAGAAATTCCGTGCGGAGCCGGCGGGCACCTTCGACATCGTGCTCACCGATCTGCAGATGCCGGAAATGGACGGTTACGAAGTGGTGCGGCAGATCCGCGCCGATGCCGGGCGCGGCCGGGTGCCGGTGATTGCGATGACAGCGCATGCGATGGCCGAAGAGCGCGAACGCTGCATGGCTGCCGGCATGAATGACCACATCACCAAGCCGATCGATCCCGATGTGATGTTCGCCACGCTGTTGCGCTGGTTGCCGAAGCGTGCCGACGGCACAGCTGTACCCGTTATTGCGAATGCCGGCGCAGCCGAGCCCGCGCTGACGATTGCGGGTATCGATACGGCGAGCGGACTGAAGCGGGTGGCAGGCAACCGTGTCTTGTATCGCCGGCTGCTGGATAAATATGTCGAAGGCCAGGCCGGTGCGCCGGCGGCGCTGCGTGCGGCGCTGGCCGCCGGCGACCGTGCGACGGCGGAGCGCATTGCGCATACGGCGAAAGGCGTTTCGGGCAATATCGGCGCTGATCAGCCGCAGCAGGCGGCTGCCGTGCTGGAGCAGGCAATCCGTGAAGGACGGGAAACGGCAGCGATGCAGGATGCTTTTGCAACCGCGATTGGCGATGCGGTTGCTGCCCTGCGCGAGGCGGCCGGCGCTGCAGCATCACCGGCCGCTGACGCGGGTCCGGTGGATACGGCGGCTGCACAGGCGGCGATAACGAAACTCGCCGCGCTGCTGGCTGATTCGGACGGTGATGCCGGTGACTGGTATGCCGAACATGCCGGATTGCTGCGCAGCGTGTTGGGCAGCGATGCGGCCGAAGGCATCGGCCGTGCGGTCAATGATTTTGATTTTGAGACGGCGCTGACGCGGTTGCGTGCGGCGGCTGCAGACAAACAATTTACGACCGGGGAAGGCTGACCATGGCCGAAGCACTGGATTTCACCGACAGGAAGTCGGTACTGATCGTCGACGACACGCCCGAAAATCTGACGCTGATGAACGGGCTGCTCAAGGACATCTATAAAACCAAAATCGCCAACAACGGCGAGCGGGCGCTGAAAATTGCGGCGACCCATCCGCTGCCCGACCTGATCCTGCTCGACATCATGATGCCCGGCATCGACGGTTATGAAGTGTGCCGCCAGTTGAAGGCTGATCCGCTGACCGCGGAGATCCCGGTGATTTTCCTGACCGCGAAAACCCAGATCGAAGACGAGCAGATGGGTTTTGATGTCGGCTGCGTCGATTACATCACCAAGCCGGTCAGCCCGCCGATTGTGCTGGCGCGCGTGAAGACGCATCTGCTGATGAAGGATGTCCGCGATTTCCTGCGTGACCAGAATACCTTTCTCGAAAACGAAGTCGGGCGGCGCACCCGCGAAGTCCAGGTTATCCAGGACGTCACCATCATGGCGATGGCCTCGCTGGCGGAGACGCGCGACAACGAGACCGGCAACCATATCCGCCGCACCCAGCGTTATGTGCGCGTGCTCGCGGAGAAATTGAAAACCCACGGCAAGTTCGCGGCCTATCTGTCGGATGCCACCATCGAACAGCTCTACAAATCGGCGCCGCTGCATGACATCGGCAAGGTCGGCATTCCCGACCAGATCCTGCTCAAGCCGGGCAAGCTGACGCCGGAAGAGTTCGAGATCATGAAAACCCACACCACGCTGGGACGTGATGCGATTCTGGCCGCGGAGAAGCTGATCGACACGCCGAGTTCCTTCCTGGAAATCGCCCGCGAAATTGCTTACGGCCATCAGGAAAAATGGGATGGCTCGGGTTATCCTCAGGGCCTGTCCGGGGAGCAGATTCCGATTTCGGCACGGCTGATGGCCGTGGCGGATGTGTATGACGCGTTGATCAGCGAGCGGCCTTACAAAAAACCGTTCACCCACGAAGCGGCGGTGGAACTGATCACCAAGGGCGCGAACGCGCACTTTGATCCGGATGTGGTGGCGGCGTTTGTCGAACTGGCCGGTGAATTCAAGGCAATTGCGGATGAACTGAAAGACGCTGCCGCCGCCGTATAGTTTCTGTAAGTTAATGTTTTTAAAGCAATTTTTAGAATAATCAAAACACCAAGGAGAGGTTGCATGACGACGAGCGAT
>CBHTVL010000391.1:0-2862 GCA_966096475.1 uncultured Burkholderiales bacterium | reverse complement strand
GGCAAGTTGCATCCCGGCCGCACGCGTTTTGCCGTGAATACGCTGCAATAGCGAAAAGGCATCGGCGTTTTCGGAAACCGGGCACTCCAGCCAGTACAAACGCAACGCCTGGAACTCATTCAGCACATGCTGCGCACCGCGCTCATCGAAGCGCCAGTGGCAATCCACCATGATGTCGATATCCGGCCCCACCGCCTCGCGGATCGCACGCACCCGCGCAATCCCCGCCTGCGTGCGACGCAGTTTTTCCGGTTCGTTGGTGTCGCCCCAGAACACGCCGTCAAACGGTGCAATCTTGATCGCGCCATAACCCTGATTCACGGCATGACGAGCCGCGCCGGCAATACCTTCCGGCGAACGGTCCCGCGCACCGCGATTGATGTTGGCGTAAACCTTTACCGCCTTGCGCGCCCTAAGGCCGCTACCGCCGAGCCACTGATACACCGGCACACCCGCCGCTTTGGCACAGAGATCGGTCACCGCCTGCTCGGTCGCGCTGATAATCGATGCGGCGATCAGTCCGCCGGGAGAATGGGGATATACCTTCAGCAGCGGCAACAATTCATCCGCGGTCTTGCCGACCCACTCCTGCCGCATATTCTCCGCATAGGCCAGCTGCGCCGGTTCGTAACCGTTGAGCGAAGCCTCGCCGATGCCGGTCAGTCCGTTCTCCGCGGTAACCCGGATAAAAAACCAGTTGGTCTTCTCCGACACATTGAACACCAGCGGTTCAATACCCGCGATCCTCATGCTCTTCATACCCACCCCTGTTTCCACACCGCGTCATCCAGCAGTTCACGCCAGCGGATGCGCCGCACTTTTTTCGAATACACCGATTCGATCTCGACCCACTCCACCGGCGCCTCGGGCGGCTCCGGCTCGATGACTTTGCACACCAGAAAATGTTTCTGCTTTGCCACCGGCTTCACCGCCGTCCACTTCGACAGCAGCAGCTTTTTCGGATGCAGCGCGCTCATTGCTCAGGCAAACGGCGCCACACCGATCAGCCACAGATGCAGGCCGGCAACAAACACCGCCCACGCCACCACGCCGGCCACCACTGTCAGCACCGTACGCAACTCATCGCCCGGCGGATACACCGTCCCGGCCGCACGGTCGCGCTTGCGCGCCGCGATGAAATCAACAATCGCCCAGGCCAGGAAGGCGCCGAACAGCACAACGTCGGACAAGCGCCCGTTGGCCAGCAGATGCGCCAAGGCCCAGACCTTGACGCCGATGATCATCGGATGACCGAGCCGGGCCTTGATATGGTTGCCCGGCACCTTGGCCGCCGCCAGCAGCACAAAAGACAGCAGCATCAGCAGGCTGGTGATATGGCGCATGAACACCGGCGGCTCAAACAGCACCACGCCCTGCTGCCGTGCCTGCCCGTAACCCCACACCAGCAAGATAAAACCCGCGATCGAGACCAGTGAATAAATACCCTTCCACGGATTCTCGCCGATACGCGCAATGGTGCGCACACGCCAAGGTTCGGCAACGATGCGAATGGAATGCACGCCCAGGAACAGGATCAATCCAAGAATCAGATAAACCATCACCGCCTCCTCAACAAGACGTCATTGGAACACGGAAAATCACCCGTCGCCCCCGACAAGACTGACTTGCGGTTATTGAACAGCTGTATTTTCGACGGAAACACCCGCGCCAGCCGGACGCAAGGCGACATGACGCAGCCATTGTTTATCATCGGTTTCAGGAAAATCGATGCGCTGATGCGCTCCGCGGCTTTCTTCCCTCTGCAGCGCAGACATCATGATGAAACGGGCCACCGTCACCATGTTAGCCGCCTCAAGCGCACGCACCGCTTCCCGCAAATCACCCGTTGCGAGTCCTTGCGCGACCTCGCCCCCCAGCGCATCAAGCCTCTGGAGCCCTGCCGTCAATCCATTGCGATCGCGATACAAACCGGCTGCACCGAGCAAAGCCTCACGCACGGCCACCTTGATCTCATCCGGCCTTGCCGGTCCGCTACGTCCGACAGCGGTGCGTAATGGCTCGACAGCCCTGTCGTGTATTAACGCCCAGGAACGCCCCGCCAATTGAAGTCCTGAAGCCGCAGCCTCACGGCCGGCGATACCGCCAAAGACAAAAACATCACTCGCTCCGTTACCGGCCAGACGGCTGGCGCCGTGCACTCCGCCAGCGGCTTCGCCCGCCGCAAACAAGCCCGGCACACCGGACCAGGTCCTGCCATCAATTTGCACACCGCCCATATGACTGTGCGCGGCCGGGCGCACGCGCGGCGCCTCGCGGGTCGGCTCAAAACCCTTGGCACGCAACCTCTTGATCTTTTCGACATGATTCTCCAGGCGATGTGGCGGTACCACGGTGGTATCAAACGCCACCGTGCCATCGGGAAAACCCCGTCCCTCGGTAATTTCCCGCTGAATGCAATGCGCCATGCGTGCTTTCTCGATACGCATTTCGCCATGTTCCGGGTTATAGCGATACATGAAGCGCTCGCCCTGCGCATTAAGCAACTGCGCCCCCTCGCCGAACATTGCCGTCGGCATCACCAGCCCTCGGCACTCCTCCGGATGCACCACCACCGTCGGCTCGAACTGCACAAACTCCATGTCGATCAACGTCGCACCGGCGGCATGCGCCATTGCATAGGAATCCGCCGCAACATCCGCCGGATAAGTACTGTCGGCGTAGATCGTACCGATCCCGCCGGTCGCCAGCACCGTCGCACGGGCATGGACTGCCAACAGCTTCGTGGAATTTATTTTTGCCAGTAACGCGCCAACAACTTCAGCACCGTCCTGCAGCAGGGCAATCGCTTTCCAGCCTGCATATTTGGCCACGCCCAACCGAGCGCACTGCTCGTCCAATTTG
>CBHTVL010000390.1:0-2915 GCA_966096475.1 uncultured Burkholderiales bacterium | reverse complement strand
TCAGCATGGACGAGGCTGTTACGACCCCGTCGCCGATGATGCGGGAAGAGCGCGCACGCACGGCTGATGATGCACGGCCGGCAGCAGCTGCCGCCCCTGCAGCAGTGGAGAGCGCAGCGTAAGTGAGCCCGAATACGGTCAGGATTGTTGGTGCCCTGGCCGCGGTTGAACCCTTGCGTCACACCCCGGCCGGCCTGCCTGTTGTTGAATTCACTCTGGCCCATGCCTCCGAGCAGATCGAGGCAGGACAGAAGCGGCAGGTGGAGTTCGAAATGGCGGCGAAAGCCACCGGCGAACTGGCAGCCCGGATTGCCGGAATACGGCAGGGCAGCGGGATGGAAGTTGAGGGGTTTCTCAACCGCAAGCATCGCATGAGCAGGCAGATTGTCCTGCACGTTACGAACATGGAACTGATTTAGAAAAGGAAACGCACATGGCACGAATGGGCGGAAGCAGCGGCGGTAAAGGTAAATTCGGCAAAGGTAAAGGCAAGGACGGACGCAAAAAGGGCAATACCCTGTTTCGCCGTCGCAAGTTCTGCCGCTTTACGGCTGAAGGCATCAAGCAGGTCGACTACAAAGACATCAGCCTGCTGAAGGATTTCATCAACGAAAACGGCAGGATCATCCCCGCCCGCATCACGGGCACCAAGGCGCGTTACCAGCGCCAGCTGGGGATTGCGGTCAAGCGCGCGCGCTTCCTGGCGCTGCTGCCTTACACCGACCTGCACTGAGAGGCCTGACATGCAAATCATTCTTCTTGAAAAAGTCATCAATCTGGGCACGCTCGGCGACGTCGTTCGCGTCAAGGACGGTTACGCCCGCAATTTCCTGATCCCGCAGGGCAAAGCCAAGCGCGCCACCACGGCGAACCTGGCTGACTTCGAAAAGCGCCGCGCCGAGCTGGAAAAAGCGCACGCTGAAGTCCTGGCACAGGCGCAGGAAAAAGCCACCAAGATCGAGGGCATGATGGTCCAGATCACGCAGAAGGCCGGCGTTGACGGCAAGCTGTTCGGTTCGGTGACCAACAGCGACGTTTCCGAAGCGCTGAAAAAGCAGGGCTTCGACGTGCCCAAGGCTGCGATCCGCATGCCGGAAGGCCCGCTGAAAATGATCGGTGATTACCCGCTGAAAGTTTCGCTGCACGCTGACGTGGTGGTTTCGATCACCGTTTCCGTGCTCGGCGATGCGTCGTAAGCACTGAATCAAAAGCGTTTTTCTGCAGGACCAAAAAAGGGCTGGCGACAGCCCTTTTTTTTGGTAGATTGAAAGCCTGTTGCCGCTTCTTCAATCCGCCGATATCTCAATAAATATCGTTTAAAAACAATAAGTTAAAGATATCTCCCGCCCATGGTCCAGATCGTCACCCAGTTCCCCAAAGATGCGCAGCTCGAAGCCGCGCGCACGCCGCCGCATTCGATCGAAGCGGAGCAATCGGTGCTGGGCGGGCTGCTGCTCGACAACGTGGCCTGGGACCGTATCGGCGATGTGGTGACCGAAGCGGATTTTTACCGCGGCGATCACCGCACGATTTTCCAGCACATTGCCAAACTGATTGAGCAGAACCAGCCTGCAGATGCGCTGACCGTGGCGGAAAGTCTTGAACGCAGCGGCAAGCTGGCGGAAGTCGGCGGTCAGGCCTATATCGGTTCGCTGGCGTTGAATACGCCCAGCGCGGCCAACATCCGTCGTTATGCTGAAATCGTTCGCGACCGCGGGATCATGCGCAATCTCGCCGCGGTGGGCACCGCCATCGCCGATCTGGCCTACAGCCCGAGTGGCAAAGATGCGCATATGCTGATCGACGAAGCCGAAGCCAAGGTGTTCCAGATCGCCGAGTCCGGCTCCAAGAACAAGCAGGGTTTCATCCGCATTGATCCGATCCTGACGGAGACGGTTGAGCGCATCGACATGCTCTACAGCCGCGAGAACAAGAACGACGTCATCGGTCTGCCGACCGGTTTTGTCGATCTTGACCGCATGACTTCCGGCCTGCAGCCGGGCGAGATGGTGGTGATTGCCGGCCGTCCGTCGATGGGCAAAACCGCGCTGGCGATGAATATCGCCGAAAGCGCCGCGCTCGACAGCAAAAAAGCCGTGGCCGTGTTCAGTATGGAGATGTCGGGTCCCCAGCTGGCGATGCGGATGATCGGTTCCGTCGGCCGTGTGGACCAGCACCAGCTGCGTACCGGCACCTTCAAGGAAGAGGACTGGCCGCGGCTGGTGGATGCGGTCGGCAAGCTCAATGATGCCCAGCTCTATATTGATGACACCGCGGGTCTCAACGTGCTTGAGGTGCGCTCACGCGCGCGCCGGCTGCATCGCCAGTGCGGCGGGCTGGCCCTGATCGTCGTCGACTACCTGCAGCTGATGTCGGGCACCGCGTCGGGCGGACGCGAGGAAAACCGCGCGACCGAGATCGCCGAGATTTCGCGGTCGCTGAAGGGTATCGCCAAGGAACTGAAACTGCCGGTGGTTGCGCTGTCACAGCTCAACCGCAGCGTCGACTCGCGCCAGGACAAACGCCCGATGATGTCGGATCTGCGGGAGTCGGGAGCCATCGAGCAGGACGCCGACGTGATCCTGTTCATCTATCGCGATGAAGTCTATAACGCCGATTCGCCGCGCAAGGGTATTGCTGAACTGATTATCGCCAAGCAGCGTAACGGTCCGGTGGGCAAGGTCGATCTGACCTTCCTCGGCAAATACACCCGCTTTGAGAGCTATGCGGGCGGTGGAATCGGCAGCGCCGAGTATTAACAGATCTGCTGCGCAACCCGGTCGAGGGATGCACAGCGCGCCGGATTTTCTAGAGAGACTCCGCCGCAAAATCCGCCAGTCGAGACCGTTCGCCACGCATCAGCGTGACATGGCCGCCATGCGGCCAGCCCTTCATCCGGTCCACCACGTAAGTCA
>CBHTVL010000389.1:0-2918 GCA_966096475.1 uncultured Burkholderiales bacterium | reverse complement strand
GTGCGGGATCATCTTCTTTAACAACGTCGGCGTGCTCGGCATGTGCGGGCACGGCACGATCGGCCTCGCGGTCACGCTCGCGCACCTCGGGAAGATGCCCCCGGGCGAACACACGGTCGAAACGCCGGTGGGTGTGGTCAGCGTGGGCTCTGCCGGCGCCGAGCGCCAGATCGGGGCAGGCGGCTTTGCGCCGTTTATTGATGATGGTTTGCTGGATGTGGTGATGCCCGACGTCAAATATGCCGGCGGTTATGGCGAGATGCTGAAAATCGCCGGGCGCTGCGCACAGCAGGGCGTGCAGTTTGCGCCGCATAATCCGACGGGACCTGTCTGTAATCTCGCGAGCATGCAGATTTGCGCAGTGGCGCCGGCCTTCCTGGTGCTGGAGCATCAACTCGCGGAAAGCCCGCTGTTTTATGACGTGGCCGGCGGTTACCGGCCGAAGCTGGTGAACGGTTGTTTTGAATTGCCGGAGGTGCCGGGCATCGGCATTGAACTCGATGATGCGGTGTTGCGTGCACATCCTTATCGTCGATTGCCGGCGAATGCGAATCTGGATGAGCGTCTGGGTTAGTGATCTTGAACTGGTGATGAATGAAATGGTGAGGATTGCAATGAAAACAATAATTTCCGGTGTTGCGCTGTTGGCAGCAGCTTCAGTCGCTGCGCCCGTACTCGCGCAGACCTATCCGACCAAACCGATTCGCATGGTGGTGCCGTCAGCGCCGGGTAGCGGCCCCGACCTGATTGCGCGGGTGGTGGCGCAGAAGCTGACGGAGTCGCTGGGCAAGCCGGTGGTGACGGATCCGCGTCCGGGTGCCGGCGGCAGTCTGGGCGCCGAGATTGTCGCCAAGGCACCGCCCGACGGTTACACGCTGATCATGGGCAGTGCCGGTTCGCATTCAGTGAATACGGCCCTTTACCCGAAGCTGCCCTACGACGCGGTAAAGGACTTTGCGCCGATCTCGCTGGTGACGACGGCGCCGAATATCCTGATCGTGCATCCGTCACTGCCGGTGAAATCGGTGAAGGATCTGGTCGCGCTGGCCAAAGCGAAGCCGGGTGAGCTGACTTTCGGTTCCGGTGGCAACGGCAGCACGGCGCATCTGTCCGGTGAGCTGTTCCGCGTTTTGTCTAAAGCGAATCTGGTGCATGTGCCATTCAAGGGTGCTCCGGCTGCAGCGATCGGTGTGATGACCGGCGAGATTTCGATGGGCATTCTTAACCTGCCGCCGACGCTGCCGCATGTGCGCAGCGGCAAGCTGAAGGCGCTGGGCGTAAGCACGGCGACGCGTTCCGCGGCAGTGCCGGAGATTCCGACCATTGCCGAAGGCGGTTTGCCCGGCTATGAGGCGAGTACCTGGTATGCCGTGCTCGCGCCCGCGGGCACGGCAGCCGACATCATTACGCGTCTGAACAGCGAACTGGTCAAAGGCCTGCGCAGCGATGACATGAAAAAGCGTATTGCAGCCGAAGGCGGCGACATTGTCGGCAGCACGCCAGAGGAGTTAACGGCGGTGATCAAACGCGATATCGAGAAGTGGACACGTGTGGTGGCGGCATCCGGCGCGAAGGCCAATTGATGGCGACTCCTGGCAGCGCTTCCGTTTTTGTCCGTGGGCTCACAGTGCTCGCGGTTTGTGCAGTGGTATTCAACAGCGGAGCCGCCATGGCCATCGAAGAACCGGCGTTTGAACTGATCGAGAAGGCGGAGCCGTACGAGATCCGCCAATACCGGCCCTTTGTGGTTGCCGAAACCGTTGTCGATGGTGATCTGGATCAGGCTTCGAGTGCCGGATTCCGGTTGATTGCCGATTACATTTTCGGCAACAACCTGTCGGTCAGCGCCAAGCCCGGCGACAAAACGAATGAAAAAATCGCCATGACTGCACCGGTCGCCGCGGAGCCGGTCTCGGAAAAAATCGCGATGACCGCGCCGGTGCTGGCCGAACCGCAGGCGGCGGGGATGAATGCCTCGCGCTGGCGTATCCATTTTGTGATGCCGAGCCGGTATTCGCTGGAAACCTTGCCGAAGCCGGGGAATCCGGCGGTGCAGTTGCGCGCGGTGCCGGGTCAGCGTTTTGCGGTGCTGGTTTTCTCCGGGCTCGCGGGTGCTGAAAAAGTGCAGCAGAAATCGGATGAGTTGCTGGCCTGGGTAAGGCAACGGGGCTTCAAGGTGCGCGGTGTGGTGCAGCTTGCCCGTTACAACCCGCCGTGGACCTTGCCTTTCTTCCGCCGCAATGAGGTGATGATCGAGATTTTGGTGTCCGATAAAAATAATCAATAAAAACAAGTAGTTATGGAGTATTTTCGGCGCTGATCCGATATCGCGCCGCCAAACCGGCAGGCGCCCCGGTGCCGCAATAGTTGTTTCCCGAGTGTGCGGTATTACGCTGGCGTGACTGCAGCAGTGTCGACACAATGCATCTCCATAGGGAGAAGGCATGGCACGTCGCAAAATCAATTCCGTTGAAGACATCGTCGAACTCACGGCGCAGGTGCCGTGGTGGGCTGCTGTGGTCGCGGCGCTGGTCTCTGCGGTGGCGCTGTTCGGGGTTGCGCATGTCGCCCTGCCTGCAGCGCATATCGCGGATTCAGCGCTGTCGGAAACCGCGGTGCCGGTGCTGCGCGGACTGACGATGACCGGCATGGTACTGCTGCCCCTGTTGTGCCTCGCGGTGGCGGCCCTGTCCGGCTGGCTGCATTACAAAGACCAGCGTAACTACGCCGACATGTTTTCCGAGCGCGGCCGTTTCCTGCTGCAGCATCTGTCCTGGCGTGAATTCGAGAATCTGGTGGCTGAGTTTTTCCGGCGCAAGGGTTTCTGCGTCGAGCAGCGCAGCGGCCGTCTGCCGGAGGGCGGCGTTGATCTGGTTGCCAGCATCGGCGAGGACCGTTATCTGGTGCAGTGCAAGCAC
>CBHTVL010000388.1:0-2921 GCA_966096475.1 uncultured Burkholderiales bacterium | reverse complement strand
CCAACAAAATGCTGGGCCGTACTGCCAACCTGATGCGCATCCTTGCGCACAGCCCCTATCTCGCACGCTGGACGCTGCCTTTTATCGCCGCCGTCCGCCAGCCCAATGCCGGCGCAGTTTCCGACGTGCGCCTGCGCAACCTGGCCGTCCTGAAAACGTCAACGGTGAATGGTTGCAAGTATTGAACGGAACACAACTACGTGCTTGGTCAAGCACTGGGACTGAAAGACGAAGAGTTCGATGCACTGCAGGCTGATGATTACCGTGACAGCCCGTTGTTCAACGAACGTGAAAAGGCCGTAATGGCCTGGGCTGAAGCGATGACGTTGAACACCGCCAAACGCGACAACAAGGTCTGGGATGACCTGAAAAAACACTTCAGCGATGCCGAAATTGTGGAAATTTCACTGATTACCGGCATGTTCAACATGATCAACCGGCTGAATGATTCCTTCCGCACGGAATTGGAGAGCGAGGAATACAACCGTCGCCAGCACGGAGCGGTCGGCGTCACCCGCGCGACGCTTGAAGACTACGCCTGCCGCATCTGCGCGCAGAAAACCACCTGATTCAATCACTTTTCATATTGGCAATGACATGATCAAAGCAGCAATCGTCGGACTCGGCTGGTGGGGCAAGAACATCGCTGATGCCGTGCAAGGCAAAAGCACAAAACTGCAATTCGTCCACGGCGTCACCCAGGAACTGGATGCCACCCGCGACTACGCCAAAACCAAAGGTTTCCGGCTTTCAGCAACGCTGGAAGAAGCGCTTGCAGACCCTGAGGTGCAGGCCATTGTGCTCGCCACGCCCCACTCGTTGCACGCCGATCAGGTCGTTCAGGTCGCACGTGCCGGCAAGGCCGTGTTCTGCGAAAAACCGCTGTCGCTGACCCGCGCCGATGCGCAACGCGCGGTCGATGCCTGCAAAGCCGCCGGCGTGCCGATCGGTGTCGGACAGAACAAACGTTTCTGGCCCTCCACCGCAGAAATGCGCCGTGTGGTTGCCAGCGGCGCGCTGGGCCGCATCATGCATGTCGAAGGCCACTACTCCAACGAACATTCGAGCAAGTTTTTTGCACCCTGGCGCGACCTGCCGTCGGAGACGCCGGGCGCCGGCATGACCGGCACCGGCATCCACATCCTCGACGCCTTTGCCAACATCGCCGGACCTGCTGAAAAAATCACCGCACAGTTCATCGCCCACCGTGAAGGCGCCGATCCCCGCGACACGGTATCCGTCCTGTTCAAATTCAAAAACAACATCAGCGGCTTTCTTGGTGCGGTGCGCGCATCGCCGCTGTACTTCCGCATCCATGTCTTCGGCGACGAAGGTTCGGTCGAAGCCCTGGATGAAGCGCGCACGATCATCCGCTTGAAGGGCGGCAAAACCGAAGTGAAGGATTTCCCGAAAATCGACTCCATCCGTGCGGAGATTGACGCCTTTGCCGATGCCGTCTCCGGCGTCGCGCCCTACCCGATCACCACCACGGAAATGGTCAACACGATCGCTTCATTCGAGGCGGTGATCAATTCAATCAAAACCGGCGCCACGGTAAAGCTCTAGCCTCAAGGCATTACCGCACACTGTCATCAAATCGTCATGACAGTGTTATAGCTTCTTCACATTTGCGCGCCGAGCGCCAGGGGAAGCTGCGTGGTCACCATCGATATATTCCGTAACGAAACCGACACACTCGCGATTGAGGCGGGACAGCCTGTATTCAACGAAGGCGACACCGGCGACACCATGTATGTGGTGATCGAGGGTGAAGTTGAACTGCTGGTCAAAGGCCGTCTGGTCGAGACCTTGGGGCCCGGCGGCGTGCTCGGCGAGATGGCATTGCTCGACAATGTGCCGCGCAGCGCGGGCGCGATCACCAAAACGCCATGCCGATTGGTTGCCATCAACGAAAAACGGTTCCGTTTTCTGGTTCAGCAGACACCGAATTTCGCATTGCAACTGATGCGCGTCATTGCAGACCGTTTGCGCCGCATGGACCAACGGCTGTAGCTGTCACCCAGGGTCAGGGCCGGGAAGGTTTAACGTCTGCGCCCCGCAATCGCTGCGCCATCGCGTCGATGTCGTATTCAAAGCGCAGGTTCAGATCCAAAGGCATTCCCGTTGCGGCCTTCGGTATCGGCGCAGAAACTGGCGCAGCTGCAGGTGCGCCGGGATCCGGCAAGCCGGTCCAGTATCCCAGACCGAACACCGCAATCAGCAACATCGCGGTAATGGCCAACCGCGGCAGATGATGTCTCGCAGCCGGTTTGACGGACTGCGGGAGTTCCGCATCCGCCGTATGCCGTGCCGCTTCGACTTCCGCATTTTCACGCATGCGACTGGCGCCTTCCGCAGCCACCTCGGCATCGACTTTGCCTTTCTGTCGCTGCAATGCGATGCGTTCGGACTCCGCTCTCTGACGTGCGGTATTGGCCAGTTTGAGCTGCTGGCGTTCCAGCGTCCGGGCGCGCGCCTCCAGTTCGGCATCCGCCCGAGCACGTTCCCGTGCGGCGGATTCGGCGGCCGCTTCGGCCTGTTCACGTTCCTGCTCCAGTTGCGCGAAACGCTCCAATTCAGCTGCACGCTCGCGGGCCGCCTGCGCAGCGGATTCCTCGGCAGCAGTACGTAGCCGCGCCTGTTCAATCGCCGACTTTTCAGCGTCAATGCGTTTTGCGGCTTCATGCCTCGCCTGCAATTCTGCCGCCATCTGCTCGCGGGCGGTCCGGGTCGCCTGCTCCTCAACAAGCGCCTGCGCTTCAGCCAGTGCCGCTGCACGCTGTTCGACTGCAAGACGTTCAGCGGCGCTGCGGCTTGCTTCATCCTCTGCAGAGGATTTCGCAAGCATTTGTTTTTCAAGTTCTTTTTGCAGCCTTTCCCGTTCAGCGGCTTGCGCCAGCGCAGAACGCTCTGCGGCCTCA
>CBHTVL010000387.1:0-2931 GCA_966096475.1 uncultured Burkholderiales bacterium | reverse complement strand
TCGCACCGAAGGTGTGCAGGCTGACATAAACCCAGGACACGCCGCCGACAAACCAGCCGAGGCCGAAGGCGAAACCGGTCATCGCCGCGGTGCGGGCATCGGGCGCGCGCTGCCAGAGTACAAACAGCCCGGCAAATGTCAGCAGCGGCAGCGGGTAGAGCCGGAATGGCGCGTAAGCGGTGACGGTGAGCGCGCCCAGTGTCGCGGCGATGGCCCACTCGGCGGTGCGGCGTGGCGTCGGCGCGGGCATCGGTGGTGAGGGCGGCTGAGCTAAAGATTCAATAAAAACAGATACTTGTTACGCGGCCGGCTTATCGAGCTTTTTCGTCACCTGCAGCAGGTAGACGCGACGGCTGTCGGCGCGCAGCACGCGGAAGCTCAGCTGATCGACGGTGAGTTGTTCGCCGCGCTTGGGCACGCGGCCGAAACGTTTCAGCACCAGTCCGCCGACGGTATCGAATTCCTCGTCACTGAAGTCGGTGCCGAAGGATTCGTTGAAGTCGGCGATCTCGGTCAGTGCTTTGACGCGGTAGATGCCGCGTTTTTCCTGAACGATATTGTCTTCGGCTTCGTCGAAATCGTATTCGTCTTCGATGTCTCCGACGATCTGCTCCAGCACGTCTTCGATGGTGATCAGGCCGGCAACGCCGCCGTATTCATCAACAACGATGGCGATGTGATTGCGGTTCTTGCGGAACTCCTTGAGCAGCACGTTCAGCGGCTTCGATTCCGGAATGAACACCGCCGGGCGCAGCATGTCGCGAACATCGAATTCTTCCTCGCCGGCGTAATAACGCAACAGATCCTTGGCCAGCAGGATGCCGATGACATCGTCCTTGCCTTCGCCGATTACCGGGAAGCGCGAGTGCGCCGTTTCGATGACCAGCGGAATGAAACGGTCCGGCGGTTCGTTGACGTCGATGACGTCCATCTGCGCGCGCGGCACCATGATGTCGCGTGCCTGCATTTCCGAGACCTGCAGCACGCCTTCGACCATCGCCAGGCCGTCGGCGTCGAGCAGATTGTTGTCATGTGCGGAGCGCAGCAGCGTCAGCAGCTGTTCGCGGTCTTCGGGTTCGCGCAGCAGAAAAGCCGACAGGCGTTCAAGCAGCGTGGGTTTGTGGGGTTCGTCCATGGGGTCGGTGTGTGCGCTCATCCGCCGCGGGCGGCGGATGGTTCGTCAGATTTGTAGGGGTCAGGATACCCGAACCGCGCGAGCAGGGCGCGTTCGCGTTTTTCCATCACCGCGGCGTCCTTGTCATTCTCGTGATCGTAGCCCTGGAGATGAAGCAGGCCGTGGATGATCATGTGCGCGTAATGCGCAGCCACAGTCTTGCGTTGTGCGCGTGCTTCGCGGGTGATGACCGGTGCGCAAAGCGCGAGATCGCCTTCCAGCGGCGCGTGGTCGCGGAACACGAAGGTCAGCACGTTGGTGGCGTAATCCTTGCGGCGGTAGCTGCGGTTGAGCAGCCGTCCCTCGGTCTGGCCGACGATGCGGATGGTGACTTTTGCGTCAACACCCAGTGCCGCGCGTGCCCACTGGCGGATGCGCGCGGGCGTCGGCACGTTGCGTGCAGTGGAAGCATTCTGCACCGCGATCTGCGGCGCACGCTGTTTTTTCACGAGGCTCACTTGTCGCCGCGCCGCGGGTCGGTTTTGCCGTGTTTGTCGTAGGCATTGACGATGCGCTGTACCAGCGGATGGCGCACCACATCGGTTGAATCAAAAAAGGTGAAAGCAATGCCGCGCACTTTTTTCAGCACTGCCTGCGCTTCGACCAGACCGCTGATCTGACCCTTGGGCAGGTCGACCTGGGTCACGTCACCGGTGATCACGGCCTTGCTGCCGAAGCCGATGCGGGTCAGGAACATTTTCATCTGTTCGCGCGTGGTGTTCTGCGCTTCGTCGAGGATGATGAAGGCGTGATTCAGCGTGCGGCCGCGCATGAAGGCGAGCGGCGCGATTTCGATGGCCTGGCGTTCGAACATCTTGGCGACCTTGTCATAACCCATCAGGTCGTAGAGCGCGTCGTACAGCGGGCGCAGGTAGGGATCGACCTTCTGCGCCATGTCGCCGGGCAAAAAACCCAGCCGTTCGCCCGCTTCCACCGCCGGACGCACGAGGATGATGCGCTGCACGGCATCGCGTTCCAGTGCATCCACCGCGCAGGCAACCGCAAGATAAGTCTTGCCGGTGCCGGCAGGGCCGATGCTGAAGGTGATGTCGTGTTTCTGGATGTTGAGCAGGTATTCGTTTTGCCGCGGCGTGCGGCCGTGCAAATCCTTTTTCAGCGTGATCAGCGCCGGCGAAGGCACGGCGGCGTGCGCGGCGCCTTTGTGGCCGGCTTCGATCAACGCCAGCTGGATTGCGTCGAGCGACAGCGGGTCTGCTGCTTTGTCGTAAAAGTCGCGCAACACCTTTGCGGCAATACGGGTGCGGTCGACCGCACCGGTCAGCGCGAAATGTTCGCCGCGGCGGGTGATGCCGACATCGAGCGCGGTTTCGATCTGGCGCAGATTCTCGTCCAGCGCGCCGCAGAGATTGGCGAGGCGGTGGTTGTCGACGGGGGTGAAGCTGATTTCAGAGGGTTTCAATGGGTGACGGCGCAATCGGTGGTGACGGGTTCGCCGCGCAGCGTATGCGCCAGCGCGTCGGTGATGGTGATTTCAATGAAGTTGCCGATCAGCGTGCGCGGTCCGGCGAAATTGACGACGCGGTTGTTGTCGGTGCGTGCGGCGAGTTCAGTCGCGTCACGGCGCGACACGCCGTCAACCAGCACGCGTTGACGTGTGCCGACCATGCGCCGGCTGATGATCCGGGCCTGGGCGTCGTTTTTTTTCTGCAGCTGTTTGAGGCGTTGGGGTTTGTAGGGCTGCGGCGGGTGGTCGGTCACATACGCCGCACGGGTGGCCCGGCGCCCGCGGTAGATAA
>CBHTVL010000386.1:0-2934 GCA_966096475.1 uncultured Burkholderiales bacterium | reverse complement strand
CTGCACGCCGGCGGCATGCGCGCCGCGGAACTGGAGGCCACGGCGTTGGCGATTGAAGACAATGATCTGCTCGATTTCACGCTGTTCGGACCCGGCATGATCGAAGGCGGCCGTCTCCAGGCCTATATCAACGACACGCTGCATAACCGGCCGATCGAGGCGCTGCAGAAACCTTTTGCCGTCATTGCCGCGGAACGAGAGACCAGCCGGATGACGATTTTCAATCGCTGCAACACAGGGCTTGCGGTGCGTGCATCGGCCAGCGTTCCCAAACTGTTCTGGCCGGTGGTGATCCGCGGTACCGAATATGTTGACGGCGGTGTGGCAAGCCGGGTGCCGGCATCGGTTGCGCGGCAGATGGGCGCGGACATTGTCATCGCCGTCGATGTGTCATGGCGCGGTTCGTCCGAAGCGGAGCAGGCGGATGTGGTGATCCGGCCGCAGACCATCCGTACGCGCATCACCGATTTTTCGCAGAAGATCGCCAACCTCGCGGCCGGCGAAGACGCGGCGCGTGAAGTGGTGCCGCAGGTGCGTGAACTGCTGGCGCGGGTTGCGCAGGAAAAAGCGGCGCGACAGCCGGTGCAGGTCGGGGCCGTACGTCCGGGACAGTAACGGTCGAGGCGGTTCGCGTAATGTGAACTGCCGCGCCGGATCAATCCGGCGCCTTGATATGATGCCGGCCTGTTTATCGAAGGAGCATCATCGTGTCGGATCAAAGAGCGTTTGCCGGAGTCAAGGTGCTGGATCTCACCCGCGTGCTGGCCGGGCCGTTCTGCGCCTACCAGTTGGCCTTGCTCGGCGCGGAGGTCATCAAGATCGAGCCGCCGGGCAAGGGCGAAACCGTGCGCTGGCGCTCCGAGGCGGCCGACCCTTCCTATGGCCAGCAGGGCCTGTCGCTGGGTTTCATGACCCAGTCTTCGAACAAGCGTTTTCTGTCGCTGGATCTGAACACACCGGAAGGCCGCGACGTTTTCCTCAAGCTCGCCGCTGAATGTGATGTGGTGGTGCAGAACCTGCGCAGCGGTTCTGCCGCCAAACGCGGCATCGATTACGAGGCGGTCAGGAAGGTCAATCCGGAAGTGATCTTCATGTCGATCACCGCCTACGGCAATACCGGACCGAAACAGAAACACCCGGCCTATGACAGCGTGATCCAGGCCTGGTCCGGATTCATGAGCGTGACCGGCACCGAGGAAAGCGGTCCGCTGAAGGCCGGCCCGCCCATCATCGATTATTCAACCGGGCTAGCTGCGGCTTATGCGGTCTCGGCGGCGCTGTATCAAAAGCAGCGCACCGGCAAAGGCCAGTACATCGACCTGTCGATGCTCGATACCAACATCATCCTGATGGCTTCGGTGGTGACGGCGCACATGAATACCGGATCAACGCCCAAGCAGGGCGGCAATGATGCGGCCAGCCGTTCGCCGGCATCGACCACCTTCAATACCGCCGACGGGCTGATTGCTTTTGCCATCAATGAAGAACACCAGCACCAGGGCCTGCTCAAGGTGCTCGGGCTGACCGCGCTGAATGACGATCCGCGTTTCGCGACGGGTCCGGCGCGCCGTGACAACATTCCGGCGCTGCGCGCACTGATGCAGGAAAAACTGATGACGCGTACTGCCGCCGAGTGGGAGCCGCTGTTCAACGAAGCCGGTGCGCCCGCGGGCCGCGTGCGTACGATTCCCGAATGCATGTCGGAGGCGCAGACCCAGTCGCGCGGGCTGTTTCATACCTTTCCGCCGTCGGTTACCGGTTTTGCGAAAGATCTCAAGGTGCCGCTGTCGCCGTTCAACTTTGCGCACGACGGACCGCGTGCGGATACGCCGCCGCGCAAGGTGGGTGCTGACAGTGAAGCAATCCTGGGTGAGCTGGGTTACGACGCCGCAACCATCGCGGCCTTGAAAGCGAAAAAAGTGATTTGAAGGGCAGGTTTTCCGCATGCCGATTGATCCGCTGGTTCTGACCTTTGCGCTGGGCGTCGCTGCAAGACTGGCACGTTCGGATCTGCGTTTTCCGGAGCCGGTATACGAGGCGCTGTCGATTTACCTGTTGCTGGCAATCGGCCTGAAGGGTGGCGTCGAACTCTCCCATCAGCCGCTGTCCCATGTCGCCCTGCCGGCATTGATGGCTGTGGTTGCGGGCTTTGCCCTGCCGTTTATCCTGTTTCCGCTGTTGCGGCATGCGGTCGGCCTCTCGCGCAGCGATGCCGCCAGCGTCGCTGCGCACTACGGTTCTGTTTCGGTGGTGACCTTCGCCATTGCAAGCGCCTATCTGCAGCAGTGCGGCATTCCGGCGGAGTCGTTCATGCCGGTGCTGCTGGCCTTGATGGAGGCGCCGGGCATCATTGCCGGCGTGATCCTGGCGCGTTCCGGCGGGACGGCCGGTGCACCGGTGTTCCGCGAAGTCGCGGCCAACAAGGGCATCGTGCTGCTGGCCGGCGGTATTGTCATCGGCTGGGTTGTCGGCAGCGAGGGTTATGCGCCGCTCAAGCCGCTGTTCAGCGATCTGTTCCGCGGTCTGCTTGCCCTGTATCTGCTGGAACTCGGGTTGGTGGTCGGCGGGCGTTTCCCCGACCTGCGCCGTGCCGGCATGCGGCTGGTGGGTTTTGCCGTCATCACGCCGCTGGTGATGGGTGCGACGGGTGTGATGCTTGGATCCTGGTTGCTCGGACTTTCATCCGGCGGCGCCACGCTGTTCGGCGTACTGCTGGCGAGTGCTTCTTATATTGCCGCGCCGGCAGCGATGCGCATGGCGGTGCCTGAGGCCAATCCGGCGCTGGGTATTTCAGCGGCGCTGGCGGTGACCTTTCCCTTCAATGTTTTCATCAACATACCGTTACTTGTTGTGCTGGGAGGAATGTCATGAACGTGACCACGCATCGCCGCTGCCAGCTGAGCGCTGACTTGCTTGCATTCCTGCAGCGCGGCG
>CBHTVL010000385.1:0-2943 GCA_966096475.1 uncultured Burkholderiales bacterium | reverse complement strand
CGTGTAACCGTCGGGTGTCGCCTTCGATGCGATTTCCGCCGCCAGGTTGGCATTCGCACCAGGCCGGTTGTCGACAATGAGTTGCTGACCGAGACTTTCAGTCAGCTTGGCGCCCACCACCCGCGCCATGATGTCAGTGCCGCCACCCGGCGCATAACCGACCAGAAAACGGATGGATTTCACCGGATAGGCCTGCGCAAGGACCTGGCCCGCCCCCAGAACTGCGGCCAGTGCGGACAGCGCAATGACGGTACGTTTCATGGAAAACCTCCCCCGTTTATTGTTTTGAAGGACTCAAGCAACTGCAGCCTGCACCTTTTTGCTGCGCAACTGCTTCACCACGGCTGCGGCAAAATCCTGGGTATTGCCACGACCGCCCAGATCGCCGGTGCGCACATCGGCATCAGCCAGTGCCGCATCGACAGCGACCTGAATCGCCTGATAAGCCTGCTGGAACGCCGGTTTGTTGTGACGGATACCCAGCCACTCCAGCAGCATGCCGGCCGACAGGATCATGCCGCTCGGGTTTGCGATCCCCTTGCCTGCGATATCCGGCGCCGAACCATGACCGGCATTGGCAATCGCATGTTTGTCTCCGGCATTGATCGCAGCAGCCAGGCCGAGACCACCGGACAAGGCCACCGCGAGATTCGACAGGATGTCGCCGAACATATTGGAAATCAGGATCACGTCATGGCGCTCCGGCCGCGTATACATGTCGGCAGCCATCGCATCGATGTCCATTTCGCGCAGCGTGATGTTCGAATGTGCTTTCGCCAGCTCATAGGCCGGCGCCATGAACAGGCCGTCAGTCATCTGCAGCACATGGCGCTTGCCGACCACGGTGACACGCTTGCTGCGCCGCGCGGCGTATTCAAAGGCCACCTTGGCGATACGCGTCGAACCCTGACGGGTGATCTTGCGCACCGACAGCGCGACATCCTCGGTCGGCATGAATTCGCCGTTGCCCTGGAACATCGTGCGGTCGGAATAAAAACCTTCAGTGTTTTCACGCACGATCAACGCATCCAGCCCGCGCCGCGCATCGGGCATGCCGGCGCGGCTGCGCGCCGGACGCAGATTGGCATAGAGATCGAGCCACTTGCGGATGGTGCCGGGAATATTGACGCCACCCTCGGCCAACGGCGGGTAATCGGTCATGCCGCAAGGGCCGACGATCACGCCATCGGCATCGGTGGCCGCCTGCAGTGCCGCATCCGTCAGCGTGATGCCGTGCTTGCGGTGACTGGCCATGCCGACTTCGACATCGGTGAAACGCAGGCCCAGCGAAAACTCCGCATCTGCGGCCTTCACCACCGCCATCGCGGCAGCGATGATTTCCGGGCCGATGTCGTCGCCGGCCATAACTACGATATTCATGCTTGCTCCCGATGTTCGGTGTGAAGACTATAGCAGCGTGGTTCAGGCGGCGTATTTCTTGACGGTTTTCCAGTCGATCTCGAAACCGAAGCCCGGCCGGTCGCTGAGATGCACCATGCCGTCCTTGACCTGCGCGCGCTCGGTAAACAGTTCGAACCACAGCGGGTCGCGGTCGGCGTTGCCGTGCGATTCCACGCCAAAACCCAGACGCGGGAAGGCCGAGATCAGATGGGCATGCACCTCGGGCACCAGATGCGGCGCAATACGCACGCCATGCTGCTCGGCCAGATAACTCACGCGCAGCGATTCGGTGAATCCGGCAAAACGCGTCGAGTCGAACTGCATGAAACCCAGCGCGCCGCTGGTGATGAAATCGCGGGCGGTAAAACGCGTCATTTCACGCTCGCCATGCGCCAGCGGGATCATCGTGTTTTTCGCCAGCACCACAAAATCGGCAGGCTGCAGATACCAGTGCAGCGGTTCTTCCAGCCAGTAAATGTTGTACGGCTCCACCGCATGGGCAAACCGGATGCAGTCTTCGAGGTCGTAGGCCGCGTTCATGTCGAGCATCAGGTGCACGTCATTGCCGATCGCCGCGCGCGTCAGCCGGATGCGTTCCACTTCTTTTTCAATGCTCAGCCCGGCGGTTTTCAGCTTCACCGCCTTGTAACCGCGCTTGACGAAATCCGCCAGTTCATCGGCGCAAACATGCAAAGGCGCATCGAGTTCGTAATAACCGCCGGTGGCATAGGAAAACAGGGGCTTGCCCTCGCCGCCCAGCAGCTTCCACACGGGAACGTCGAGCGCCTTGCCCTTGATATCCCACAGCGCGCTGTCGATGCCGCCGATCGCCGCCATGATCTGCGGCCGGTCACCCCGCGACAGCGGCTGCGGCAGGCCGTCGCGCCCGCCCATGCCGGTGGCACGCGGCGAAGTCAGCGAAAACAGTTTTTCCCAGACCGCGACCTGGGCGGTGGCATCCATGCCGCGCGCCACCTCGCCGAGCATCTCGACGTATTTGCAGATGTCCTTCAACGGCGAGCCGTGGATCTGGCCGATACCGGTCAGTCCGTCGTCGGTCCGGACTTCCACCAGCACCACACTGGAGCTGTGCAACTCTTCGTGCGCAGTCCACAGCGTATGTTTCAGTTTGGCGGAAACGGCATGGGCTTTGACGGAGGCAATGCGGGTCATTTCAAATCCTCAAAAATTCGTTTGCAGAAAATTACCGGAACAACAGCAGCCACCCGAATCAGGCGACTGCGCCATGAAAAGAAAGCGGATTACAGAGCAACCCGCACCGGAGCGAAAAACATCAACCCCGGCGCCAGGTCGTCCCTTTGGCGCTGTCTTCGAGACCGACGCCGGCATCCAGCAAGGGCTTGCGGATGCGGTCAGGCTCGGCGAAATTCTTCCCCTGTTTCGCCGCCGCCCTTGCCGCAATCTCCGCCTCGATACGCGCCGGCGTCCAATCACCATCTGAAGGCCCGCCCTGCAGGAATGCATCCGGCTCGCGCTGCAGCAAGCCGACCAGCGCCGCCAGTGATTTCAGCAACGTGGCCG
>CBHTVL010000384.1:0-2955 GCA_966096475.1 uncultured Burkholderiales bacterium | reverse complement strand
CGGGGCATCCGGAGGACCATGGTCAGACGCACAAAAGACGAAGCGGTCGAAACCCGTAACCAGATTCTTGATGCGGCAGAACGGGTATTCAGTGAACGGGGGGTCTCCCGCACTTCACTGACCGATATTGCCGATGCGGCATCGGTGACACGCGGCGCGATTTACTGGCATTTCAAGGACAAGGCCGAACTGTTCTGCGAAATGGTGGCCCGGGTCACCATGCCGATGGAGCATGCCCCCTGTCAGATCGATCCGGCTTCGACCGACGATCCGCTGGCCGGCGTTCGCGCCATGCTGGTCGGCATTCTCGAGCGTACTTCGGGTGACGTGCAGGGACGTCGAGTTTTTCACATCGTTTTCCACAAATGTGAATACGTCGATGAAATGAAGCCGGTGTGGAACCGCTTCAGTGAAATGCGCGCGGGCTGCCGCGCCCGGATCGAAAACGGACTCAAGGCTGCGATCAAGGCGGGCCAGTTGCCCAAGGGCTTGAATGTGAAGCGCAAAGCCGAGGGGCTGCACTGCCTGCTCGACGGTTTGATCAGCAACTGGGTGATGGACCCCGCAGCCATTCCGGCAGCCAATGAGGCCGAAAGGCTGATCGATGTCTTTATCGAAGGATTGCGTCACTCACCGGTGAAGGTGCTGCCGAGGCAACCGGCCCCGGTGCGACGCAAAGCCGCCTGAATTTAACTGCTTTGTTCAGACTTCCCAGGGCGCGCGGTCGGCGGCGGTAATGCCGTAACGGTGCATCGCATCGGCCACGATGTCGCGGCTGATGGTTTTTTCATCGGCCAGCGCCGCCAGTGCGGCGATTGCAATGTGGTGGCGGTCCATTTCGAAAAATCGGCGCAGATTCTCGCGTGAATCGCTGCGGCCGTAACCGTCAGTGCCCAGTGCGACATAGCGTTGCGGGACGTAAGCGCGGATCAGGTCCTGCACTGCGGTGACGTGGTCCGAGGCGGCAATGACCGGCCCTTTGTGCGACGACAACAAATTTTCGACATGACCTGATCGCGGTGTGGCGGCCGGATTCAGGCGGTTGTGCCGTTCGCAGGCCATGCCGTCCCGGCGCAGTTCGGTCCAGCTGGTGACGCTCCAGACATTGGCTTTGATATTGAAATCGTCTGCGAGCAGGTCAGCTGCCGCAATGGCTTCGCGCAGGATGGTGCCGCTGCCGAGCAGTTGCACCTGCGCGCCGGCCTTTTCCTGCAGCAGATACATGCCCTTGAGGATGCCGTCGCGTGCACCTTCCGGCATCGCCGGCTGCGCGTAGTTCTCGGTCATCACGGTGATGTAATACAGAACATCTTCCTGCGCTTCGAACATGCGCCGCGTGCCGTCCTGGATGATCGTTGCCAGTTCATAGCCGTAGGCGGGATCCCAGGCCCGGCAGTTGGGCACCGTCGATGCAATCAGGTGGGATGAGCCGTCCTGGTGCTGCAGTCCTTCTCCGGACAGTGTGGTGCGGCCCGCGGTCGCGCCGATCAGGAAGCCTCTGGATCGACAATCACCGGCCTGCCAGATCAGGTCGCCGACACGCTGGAAGCCGAACATTGAATAAAAAATGTAGAAGGGCAGCATCGGCGTGCCGTGCACGCTGTAACTGGTCGCTGCCGCAATCCATGACGACATCGCGCCGGCTTCATTGATGCCTTCTTCGAGGATCTGTCCGTCCTGCGCTTCCTTGTAATAGAGCAGTTCGTCACGGTCTTCCGGTTCATAGAGCTGGCCGAAGGGGGAGTAGATGGCGACCTGACGGAACAGCGACTGCATGCCGAAGGTGCGTGCTTCGTCGGCGACGATGGGTACGATGTTTTTGCCGATCGCCGGGTCCTTGAGCATCTGCGCGAGCATTTTGACGAAGCTCATCGTCGTCGATTCTTCACGTCCGCCTGAGCCTTCGCTGATGCGTGAATAGGCTTCCGGCACGGGTACGGTGATTTTTGCTGCGGTGGTGACGCGAGCGGGCAGATAGCCGCCGAGTGCGTTGCGGCGTGCATGCATGTAACGCATCTCCGGGCTGTCTTCCGCCGGTTTCCAGAACTTCAGTGCTTTGACGTCAGCATCGGGGATGGGCAGCGCAAAACGGTCACGGAAGGCGAGCAGGGCATCGTCTTCCATTTTTTTCTGCTGGTGCGCGCCCATCTTGCCCTGGCCCCAGTGGCCCATGCCATAGCCTTGTTTGGTCTGGGCGAGGATCACCGTCGGCCGGCCGTGATGGTTCATCGCGGCGTGATAGGCGGCGTGAATTTTCACCGGATCATGGCCGCCGCGGCGCAGACGGTCGATGTCCTCATCCGACAGATGCGACACCAGCGCCTGCAGGTCAGGGTCCTTGTTGAAAAACTGTTCACGGTTGAAGCGGCCGTCGGTCGCGGCGTATTTCTGGAATTCGCCGTCGACGGTTTCGTGCAGACGTTTGAGGATGACGTTTTCGGTGTCACGGGCGAACAGCGGATCCCATTCAGAGCCCCACAACAATTTGACCACATGCCAGCCCGCGCCGGAGAACAGACCTTCGAGTTCCTGGATCAGCGAACCGTTGCCGCGCACCGGACCATCGAGGCGCTGCAGATTGCAGTTGACGACAAAGATCAGGTTGTCGAGGCCTTCGCGCGCCGCCAGCGACAGGCCGGCCAGCGACTCCGGCTCGTCCATCTCGCCGTCGCCGACAAAAGCCCAGACCTTGCGGCCGGCGGTTTTCTGGATGCCGCGATGTTGGAGGTAGCGCATGAATCGCGCCTGATAAATCGCATTGACCGGTCCCAGACCCATCGAGGCATTGGGGAACTGCCAGAAGTCCGGCATCAGATAAGGGTGGCAGTACGACGACAGGCCGGTGCCTGGCCCGCCGGTTTCGCGGCGGTAGTTGTTGAGCTGGTCTTCGCTCAGGCGGCCTTCCATCCAGGCGCGGGCGTAGATCCCAGGGGAGGCGTGGGGCTGGAAAAACAC
>CBHTVL010000383.1:0-3003 GCA_966096475.1 uncultured Burkholderiales bacterium | reverse complement strand
AAACTCCGGCGCAGCCAGGCGACGGATGAAGTCACGGGCCAACTCGGGCTGCGCGCCGCGCGCTGCAATCCCGGCGGTGTAAACGGTTTTCATCTGGAATTCATCCGGCAGCGGACCGACAAAAGTCACGCCCTTGATCGGCAGGATTTCCGTGTTCTGCGTAATGCCGAGTTCGAAATTGCCGTTGCTCGCCGCCAGCCAATGCATCGCCGCGTTGCCGTTGGGATAAAACTGCATGCGGTCTTCGACCTGCGAAGCCACGCCGAGACGCTCCATCAGCTTCATCACGATCTTGCCCGCAGTCGCGATGGCCGGATCGGGACAGACGATGATCGAGGCGGCAAGAATGTTGGCGCGCAGCGCCTCCCGCGTGCGCACTTCCGGCAGAGGTGTTCCGGCGCGCACCGCAACGCCGGTGCCGACCTTGCCGATATCCTGTACCGAGGAGATCGCGACCATGCCGGCGGATACCAGATCCTGGATCAGCTGCGCGCTGAGGATGATGGCATCGACCGCTTCACCGCCGACCATGCGGGCCTTCATCGCACCGACCGCACCGTAGGCTGCTTCAACACGATGCCCCGTGTCACGTTCGAACGCCGCGATGACTTCTTCACAGACCGCCTGAGCCGCACCGGCGCTCAGCAAGCGCAATACCGCCATTTCCTTATCCCCCCGCGTTGTACAAGCGCCCGATGTTACCAGCCCGACCGCAGTGCTCCTACCCCCGGGAGTCCCCCTTGCACCGAAAGGAGGCATCGCCTAGTCTCGTCAATAGAATGAAACGCATCCACAACGCGCGTCACGCCGCAGAAGCCCATCTGATCTGCGGCCTGCTGCAGTCATGCGGCATTGCAGCAGTGGTGCGCGGCGAATGGCTGGCCGGCGGCTTCGGTGAACTGCCGGTCGATGTCTGTGCCGTCTGGGTGACGGATGATCGCCAGCTGGAGGAAGCCGATCTTCTGCTGATGGATTTTCTCGACGGCTGGGTCGCGGCCGCAGCCGCCGGTGATCACTGGCAATGCCCGGGTTGCGGGGAATCCAGCGAAGGCCAGTTCACCGCTTGCTGGCAATGCGGCCGCAGCAAACCTTGAACGTCCGGACACCTTAGACCACTGCGGGTGTATTGGCTTTGTCGGAAGCAATGTGGCCGTCGACCAGTTCGACAATGCGGTCGCAGCGCGCCGCCAGCCGCGGATCGTGAGTCACGATCAGCAGCCCCGTCCCCCGCTCACGGTTGAATTGCCGCAGCAACGCAAAAATGCTGTCGCTGGTGTGCGTATCGAGATTGCCGGTCGGTTCGTCGGCCAGCACCAGTTGCGGACCGCGCACCAGCGCACGGGCAATCGCCACACGCTGCTGCATGCCGCCTGACAGTTCCGTCGGCTTTTTGTCAGCGGCTTCGTGCAGACCGACCGCATCCAGCAGCTCCATCGCGCGTTCCCGGAGATCACTTTGCAGCACGCCGCGGCTCCGCCCCATCAATCCGGGCAGCATCACGTTTTCGACCGCAGTGAATGCCGGCAGCAGATGGTGGAACTGGAAAATGAAACCCAGCACCTCATGCCGCGCCAGCGTGCGTTCATCATCGGCAAACGCCGTGACATCACGCCCGCCCAGCCGGTAACTGCCGCCGGTGGCGCTTTCAAGCAGGCCGAGAATATTCAGCAGCGTGCTCTTGCCGGAACCGGAAGGTCCGATCAGCGCAGTGAACTCGCCCGGCTGGATCACCAGATCAATGCCGTGCAGCACCTCTTCGGCATTGGGCAGGCCTGCGTTATAGGTTTTGTGCAAGCCGTGGATCTCGACCAGCGGCGTTTTGGCATTCACAATCATTTTTGCATCGATATTCATCTCAGCCCCGGATCGCCTGCGCCGGATCCAGACGCGCCGCATTACGCGCCGGCAGCACGGCGGCCATCAGCCCCAGCACGGCGGCACCGGCAACGACATAACCGATCAGCCGGAAATCAAAGCTCAGCGAGAACAGCGCCTGACCCTCGGCATTGCGCAGGATGCGACTGAACACCGACACCAGCAGCATGCCCAGCCCCGATCCGAGCAGTGCGCCGCCGACGCCGACCATCACGCCCTGCAGCAGAAACACCCCGAGCATCTGCCGGCGCGTCGCACCGATGGCGCGCAGAATGCCGATCTCCTTGCGCTTCTGCACCACCGACACCACCAGCACGCTGGCGATACCCAGCGCGACGACCACGGTGATGAAAAACCGGATCAGCAGGGTCATGATGTCCTGATTCTTGATCGCCGCGAACACCTGGTTGTTGGTCTGTATCCAGCTTTCGATCAGTTGCCCCGACTGCGCGCGCAGCTGCGCCGCAATGATTTCGGCGCGCATGATGTCACGCACCGCGACATCGAGATTGGTGATGCGCCCCGGAATGCCCAGCAGGCTCTGCGCCGCGCGCAGATCGGTATACACATATCGCCGGTTCAGCTCGCGCGAACCGAGATCGAGCAAGGCGCGGATGCGGAATACTTCGTTGCCGCCCTGCGCAGTCTGCACACGGAAACGGTCACCGAGCACGGCGCCGAGGTCTTTGGCCAGTTCGATGCCGATCAGCGCATCACCGGGTTCGATGATCAGAACGCCCGCCTTGACCTTGTCATCCAGTTTGACCACACGCAGATAACGTTCGAGTTCGGTGCCGACGATGACCACGGACCGTGAAGCCTCACCCTTGATACCCAGCCCCGATCCGGTCGCCACCGGCGCCACGGCAATTACGCCTTCCGTGGTTTCCGTGGCGCGCGCCAGCGCCGGCCAGCCGTCGATGGTGGTCAGCCGCTGCGGACGTGCCTGTATCGAAGACAGTCTTGAACCGTCGGTATCACCCGCAACCAGCGGTGCCACGATTTCTTCCGGCGGTTTGATCACGATATGCGCCTGCGCACCGGTGACGCGTTTGATCAGATCGCCCTGCACACCGGTGAGCACCGCGGTGATGAAAAAAATCACTGCAACCCCGATGGCGGCGCCGC
>CBHTVL010000382.1:0-3004 GCA_966096475.1 uncultured Burkholderiales bacterium | reverse complement strand
AGGGCGATGTTGTCCCACATCAGCAGGTCGCCGGGTTCCCAGTGGTGGGTGTAAACGAATTCCGGGCTGGTGATGTGATCGTAAAGCTGGCGCAGCAACTGGTCGCCTTCTTCCCGGGGCATGTCATACATGTGCGAGGTATGGCCTTCGCTGACGAACAGCCCCTTGCGCTTCGTGACCGGATGCACGCGTACCACCGGCGTCGCCATGTCGGGTACGCTGGCCAGTTGTTCGGGCGTCGGGGCGTGTTCCTGCACGGTGCGGATGCCGAGGCGCATGTCTTCCTGCTGGGCCGCGTAGTTCTTGATGCGGTAATCACGGTAGCTGTGGATGTTCTTCAGGCCGGCCAGTTTCTGCTTCATCGCTTCCGGCAGGGCGTTGTAGGCGGCGGTGCTGCTGGCGAAACGGGTGTCGCCCAGCGGCTTGCCGTCCTTGACCGGGATTTCAACGGCATATAGCGCGGAGAGCAGGCTGGGATGGGTTTTGTAGGACAGGTCGCTGTGCCAGAAGCGGCCGGCGTCCTGGGCGCCGATGGCCTGGCCCTGGTCGTTGACCTTGTTCGACAGGATGAAGATTTCCGGATGGTCGGCGAGGCGCGCTTCCTTGCGCACATGGTGCTCCAGCGTGCCGAAACGCCGGGTGAAGGCAATCTGCTGCGGCGGGGTCAGTTTCTGACCCGGGAAAACCACGACCTCGTTGTCGAAAAACGCCTCGTAGACCTGGGCGAAGGTGTCGTCGTCCAGCGGTTTTGAAAGATCGACGCCGGTGATGCGGGCGCCCAGATGTTTGCCGAGTTTGGTGACGGTAATCATGGAAATTCCGCGTAATGTGGAGGTGCCGGGGCATGGTAGCAGTGCCCTCAGGGCGGATAAAGCAACATTCCATGTTGCGGATGGAGCGGACGGGGCTGGTGCCGCCGCCCTGATAGAATGCCGTTTTGCCCACCCACTGAGGGAGTTGCAACACCATGAAGCTTTACGGTTCGCCCACATCACCTTACGTGCGCAAGGCGCGCGTGCTGATCCACGAAAAGAGCATGCCGGTCGAGTTTGTCATCGAGGATCCGTGGACCGACGACAGCCCGATCATCATCAAGAATCCGCTGTCGAAAATCCCCGTGCTGGAGATCGGCGCTGACAGCTATATGTTCGAATCCCAGCTGGTGGTGCATTACCTCGACCACAGCGACGGCAAATCGCTGACACCGCGCGACCCGGCCGGCTACTGGCAGTCGCAGTGGTGGCAGGCCCTCGGCAACGGCATCATCGACGCCGGCATTACCCGTGCCTTCGAAAACCGCCGTCCGGAAGACAAGCAGATGCCGGAGAAAAAGGCGCGTGAAGAACAGCGTATCGATCGCGCGATCGACCTCGCCGAAAAAACCATCAAGGAAGGCAGCGAGTTCCTGCTCGGCAACCGTTTCGGTCTCGCCGACATCGTGATGGGCGTGGCGATCCAGTACACCGATTTCCGCTATCCGAACGACTGGCGCAGCCGCGCACCGAAGCTGGCAAAGTGGGCTGCCGGCATCACCGCGCGTCCGTCATTCGAAGAAACGCTGCCGCCGGGGTTTGTGAAACCGGCCGGGGCCTGATCCGGATTACGCTGAAACAAAAAGGGCGCCGCGGCGCCCTTTTTTATCGGGTGGTGTTTGTGGATCAGCGCAGCACGAAGGGATTCGGGACTTCGGTGGCAGTGGAAATCCACACGCTTTTGGTCTGCAGGTATTCGTAGATCATGTCCTGGCCGCTTTCACGGCCGATGCCCGAGCGTTTGTAACCGCCGAAAGGTGACATGAAGGAAACCGCGCGGTAGGTATTGACCCAGACCGTGCCCGCCTGCAGTTTCTCGCTCATCAGGAAGGCGCGGCGCATGTTCTGCGTCCACACGCCGGCGGCGAGGCCGTAGACCACGTCATTGCCGATGGCGATGGCTTCTTCTTCATCCTTGAACGGAATTACCGACAGCACCGGACCGAAGACTTCCTCCTGCGCGATGCGCATGGCATTGTTGACGCCGGTGAAGATCGTCGGTTCGACGAACCAGCCGCTGCCGCATTCCGGGCGCGTAGCTTTGGCGCCGCCGAGTACCGCTTTGGCGCCTTCCCCCTTGGCGATGTCGATATAGTCGAGGATTTTCTTGAACTGCGGCGGGTTGGTGACGGGGCCGACCTGGGTATCCATGCTCATCGGATCACCCATTTTTGCCGTCTTCGCCAGCGCCACCAGCTTGTCGACAAACTGATCGTGAATCGATTGCTGCACCAGCAGGCGCGAGCCGGCGATGCAGGTCTGGCCGGTGGCGGCGAAGATGCCGGAGATCACGCCTTTGACCGCGTTGTCGATCTGCGCGTCGTCGAACACGATGTTCGGCGACTTGCCGCCGAGTTCCATGCTGACGCGTTTGAGTCCTTTGGCTGCGGCTTCGTAAATGCGCTGGCCGGTGGCATCGGAACCGGTGAAGGCAACCTTGGCGACTTTCGGGTGTTCGACCAGCGGCGTGCCGACTTCAGCACCGAGGCCGGTGACGACATTCACTACACCCGGCGGAAATCCGGCCTGTTCAATCAGCTTCATGAACTCCAGTGCTGAGGCTGAGGTGTATTCAGAAGGTTTGACCACCACCGTATTGCCGGCGGCGAGGGCGGGCGCCAGTTTCCACGCCAGCAACAGCAGCGGCGAATTCCAGGGAATGATCATCGCGATCACGCCCATCGGTTCGTAACGCGTGTAGTTGAAGGTATCGGGTTTGTCGATGGGGATCACCGAACCTTCGATCTTGTCGGCGAGTCCGCCGAAGTAGTAGTACCACTGCGCCATATAAGCGGTCTGCGCGCTCATCTCCGCATACAGCTTGCCGTTATCGCGGACTTCCGTTTCAGCGAGCGCTTTGGAATGCTCGGTGATCAGGTCGCCGAGCTTGCGCAGCAGTGCACCGCGTTTGGTGGCATTGCACTTGGGCCATTCGCCAGTGGTCAGCGCCTTGTGCGCCGCTTCAACCGCAC
>CBHTVL010000381.1:0-3004 GCA_966096475.1 uncultured Burkholderiales bacterium | reverse complement strand
GACGCCCGCTTCAACTACCTGACCTTCCTGCGCCCGGTCACCGCCGTCATCGGCTATCCGCTGCAGCGGCTTGCCGCAGCACCGGCGGCGAGCGGCGGGCACATCTCGGATTTTTTTGTCACGCACAGCTCGCTGCGCAATGACAACCAGCGGCTGAGCCAGCAGAACCTCGAACTGGCACGTGAAACGCAGCAAACCCGCGCGCTGCAGCTCGAAAACGCGCATCTGCGCGGCCTGCTCGCCGCACGCGAAAAACTCACCGTCCCCGCAACCGCCGCCGAGATCCTCTATGCCGCGCGTGATCCCTTCGCGCGCAAGGTGATGATAGATCAGGGCCTGCAGCGTGATATCGAAGCCGGACGGCCGGTGGTCGACCATGTCGGCGTCATCGGCCAGGTGACCCGGGTATATCCATGGCTGTCGGAAGTCACGCTGATCACCGACAAGGGCCATCTGGTGCCGGTGATGAACGTACGCACCGGATTGCGCGCGGTGCTCGCCGGCACAGGCGACGACGGCAAACTCGAACTGCGCTTCATCCCGCTGGCCGCCGATTTCCAGAACGGCGACCGGCTGGTGACCTCCGGCATCGACGGCATCTATCCGCCCGGCCTGCCGGTGGCTGAAGTCACCAACGTCGAACGCAACACCGCCTATCTGTTCGCGAATATCACCTGCAAACCGGTCGCCGGCGTGAACAACCATGCCCAGGTGCTGGTGCTGGGACCGATGCCGGCGACGCCGGAACGTCCTGAAGAGACCAAGGAAATCACGCCGCAGAAGAAAAGGAAAAAATCCTGATGAGCGGCCCCTCGATGACGCCACAGGAACTGCTGCTGCCGGTCCGCCCGGGCTTCATTTTCGTGACGCTGGTGGCGGCACTGCTCGCCAACCTGCTGCCGTGGTCGGGCTGGGTGGTCTGGCTCGCGCCGGATTTTGTCGCGCTGCTGGTGCTCTACTGGTGCATCCACGAGCCGCGGAAAATCGGCTTCCTTGCCGCATGGCTGCTCGGGTTGCTGATGGACATCGCCGACGGCAGCCTGTTCGGCGAGCATGCACTGGCCTATATCATCCTCGCCTACGCCGGCATGGTGCTGCACCGCCGCGTGCAGCGTTTCTCGATGGCGCCGCAAATCCTGCACGTGATCCCGCTGCTGCTGTTCACCGACTGCGTGGTGCTGCTGGTGCGCGCGCTCGCCGGTTCCGACTTCCCCGGTTACGCCTACTTCCTCGGCAGCTTTGTCGGCGCCGCGCTGTGGCCGCCGCTCACCCACCTGCTGAAACTGCCGCAGCGCCCTCGCCCAGACCCGGACCGTGTCTGAGCTTTCGATCAATCCCGGCATCGAGATCCGCGACTCCGAGCGCGAACTGCAGCGTTTCCGCAGCCGTCTCGCCATGCTCGGCATTTTCGTGCTGTCGCTGTTCGGACTGCTGCTGCTGCGTTTTTTCTACCTGCAGGTGATCCAGCACGGCCACTACAGCACGCTCGCCGAAGCCAACCGCATTTCCGTACTGCCGATCGCGCCGCACCGCGGCATCATCGTCGACCGCAACGGCATCCAGCTGGCGCACAACTACTCCGCCTATACGCTGGAGATCACACCGAGCAAAGTCGGCGACCTTGAGGCCACCATCGACGAACTGGCGACGGTGGTCGAAATTTCGCCGCGCGACCGCCGCCGTTTCCGCAAGCTGCTGGAAGAAAGCAAACGTTTTGAAAGCCTGCCCATCCGCACCCGGCTTTCCGACGAGGAGATTGCGCGTTTCGCCGCGCACCGCTACCGCTTCCCCGGCGTCGAGGCCAAGGCGCGGCTGTTCCGCCAGTATCCGCAGGGCGAAATGTTCTCGCATGTGGTCGGCCACATCGGCCGCATCAACCAGCGTGAAGTCGAACAACTGGAAAGCGAAGACCGCCTGGCCAATTACCGCGGCAGCGATTACATCGGCAAGGCCGGACTCGAGCAGAGTTATGAAAAATTCCTGCACGGCACCACCGGCGTCGAGGAAGTCGAAGTCGACTCCGGCGGCCGCGCGGTGCGCACGCTGTCGCGCACGCCGCCGGTCTCGGGCAACAACCTGGTGCTCAACCTCGACGCCAAGCTGCAGGAAATCGCCTACAACGCCTTCGGTGAACGGCGCGGCGCACTGGTCGCCATCGACCCGACCACCGGTGGCGTACTCGCCTTTGTCAGCAAACCCGGCTTCGACCCCAACCTGTTCGTCGACGGTATCGATCCGCAGAGCTGGAGCGAACTCAACGGTTCCATCGACAAGCCGCTGCTCAACCGCGCAGCGGCCGGCACCTATCCGCCGGGATCAACGTTCAAACCGTATATGGCGCTGGCGGCGCTGTTCTACGGCAAACGCACGCCGCAGCAGGCGATCAGCGACCCCGGCTTTTACATGTTCGGCGGCCACCGCTTCCGCGACGACAAGGTCGGCGGCCACGGCATGGTCGACATGTACAAATCCATTGTCGTGTCCTGCGACACCTACTACTACGTGCTCGCCAACGATCTGGGCATTGATCCGATTTCGCGTTTCATGGCGATGTTCGGATTCGGCAGCCGCACCGGCATCGACATCGGCGGTGAGTCCGCCGGCATACTGCCGTCATCGGAATGGAAAATGCGCCGCTTCAAACAGAAGTGGTATGCCGGTGAAACCATCAGCGTCGGCATCGGCCAGGGTTACAACAGCTACACACCGCTGCAGATGGCCTCAGCGATGGCGACACTGGCCAACGACGGCGTGATGTACCGGCCGCATATCGTCAACTACGTCGAAGACATCCGCACCCGCGAAAAATCGCCGATCGAACCCAAGCCCCTGCGCGATCTCGCACTCAAGCCGGAGCATCTCAAGGTAATCAAGGATGCACTGGTGGGCGTCAACAAGGAAGGCACTTCGGCTCGAGTATTTGCCGACGCGCCTTATGTCTCGGGCGGAAAAACCGGCACGGCACAGGTCATCGCCATCAAGCAAAACGAAAAATACGTAGAGA
>CBHTVL010000380.1:0-3011 GCA_966096475.1 uncultured Burkholderiales bacterium | reverse complement strand
GACTGTTTCATCAAATCAGACATCGAATACTCCCTTTTTCGATTGGAACAACCTGCTGCGTTTAAAGTAATGCTTCATTATTGAAACCGGTCTTCAATCCATCTTCATGCCCGAGGCCTTGACGACCTTGGCCCATTTTTCGATTTCTCTGTTCAGCGCCTTGCCGAATTCATCCGGCGGCATGCCCACCGGCTCCGCGCCGCCGGCGGCGAGCAGCGCATTGATTTTCTGATCGCGCAGCAGCGTCGAGATTTCCTTGAACAGGCGGTCGATTGCCGGGCGCGGCGTGCCGGCCGGCGTGAACAGGCCGTGCCAGCCTTCCGATTCATAACCTTTGAGTCCGGCTTCGCTGATCGTGGGGATTGCAGCACCGAGCGTTTGTTGTTGGTGACGGCGAGCACGCGCAGGCGTTTTTCCTGGACATGCGGCATTGCACCCGGCGCACTGATGAAGGACAGTTGCACGTGGCCGCTGATCAGGTCGATCACTGCCGGTGCGGCGCCTTTGTACGGTACATGCACGATCTTGACGCCGGCCATGGTCTTGAACAGTTCGCCGGCGAGATGCGTCGGTGCGCCATTGCCGGTGGAGGCATAACTCAGAGCATCGGGTTTGGCCTTGGCCAGAGCAATCAGGTCTTTTACCGATTTCACCGGCAGCGAGGGATGCACGACGAGAATGCTGGTGATGATCGCCACCATCGACACCGGTGCGAAGTCCTTGCGGATGTCATAGGGCAGATTGGGCACGAGGCTGACGTTGATCGCGTTGCCGGTCGTGCACAGCAGCAGCGTGTGACCGTCAGCCGGCGATTTGGCGACGATGTCGGAGCCGAGTACGCCGCCGGCGCCGCCGCGGTTGTCGATCAGGATGCGCTGGCCCAGCGCGTCGCCGAGCCGCGGCGCCAGTGTGCGCGCGGTGATGTCGACCGGGCCACCGGCCGGGAAGGGCACAACCAGACGGATGGGTTTGGTCGGGTAATCCGCGGCAAGGGCGGTGCCGCTGCACAACAGCAAGGCCGCGATCAGTGTGCGGGTGTTGAAATTCATGATTATTCCTTGATGGGCGGCTTCAGTCGGCTTTGGCGCCGGAGGCCTTGACCACTTTGCCCCATTTGGCGATTTCCTGCTTCAGGTAAGCGCCGAACTGTTCGGGTGTGGTGCCGACTGCTTCCACGCCGTCGCCGGCGAGGCGTTGTGCGACATCAGGCATTTTCATGATGCGGTTCATTTCGGTGTTGACGCGGTTGATCAGCTCTTTGGGCGTCGCTGCCGGGGCGAATGCGCCGTACCAGCCGTTGGCCTCATAACCCGGCACGGTTTCGGCGATGGTCGGCAGTTCGGGTGCTGCAGACGAGCGTTTGAGGCTGGTAACCGCCACCGCGCGCAGGCGTCCGGCTTTGACCTGGGGCATCGCCGACAGCATGTTGTTGAACATCAGTGTGATCTGGCCCGACAGCAGGTCGGTGGTCGCAGGTGCCGCGCCTTTGTACGGAATGTGCACCATCTTCACACCGGTCATGCTGTTGAACAGCTCGCCGGCAAGGTGGGGCATGCCGCCGGTACTTGCGGAAGCGAAATTGAGCTGACCGGGCCGACTGCGTGCCAGCGTGATCAGGTCTTTCACGGTTTTCACCGGCAGTGTCGGATGCACAACGAGAATGAACGGCGCGGCAGCAACCTGTGCCACCGGCGCCAAATCTTTTTCAACGTCATAGGTCATTTTGCTGAACAGGCTGGGCGTCACCGCGTAGGTCACCGGCACCATCAGCAGCGTATAGCCGTCGGGTGCAGCGCGTGCGGTGAACTCGGCGCCGATCATGCCGCTGGCGCCGGGACGGTTGTCGACGATGACCTGCTGGCCCCAGGCCTGGGTCAGTTTTTGCGAGACGATGCGCGCCAGTACATCGGTCGGGCCGCCCGGCGGGTAGCCGACAATCATGCGCACGGTCTTGGTCGGATAGTTTTGCGCGGACGCCGCTGCGCAGCAGGCGGCGAGGGTCAGTCCGGCGATCAGTTGCAGCGGGCGTTTCATTGTTGTGCCTGTTCGGCGAGAAATTTCAGCGCCGCTTCGGCACAGCGATCCGGGTAGGCGCCGGCGGCATGCCAGGCATCGCCTTCCATGACGATCAGCTGCGCTGATTTCACACCGGAGACCCAGGCTTTGACGCCATCGACCGAACGCAGGCCGCTGCCGGTGGTGGTGATGATCAGTGTCGGGCAGGTGATGCGTTTGACATCTTCGCGGATATCGAGCTTGGGCACCCAGCGCAGATAACTTTGCAGCGTGGACAATGCCGTCTTGCCCTGCAGGTGATGGATCCACCAGTCGATCTCGGCTTTTGAAGCCTTGCTGCCGAGGCGGCCCTGCATGGTGTGCGCGGCCCAGTCGACCACGCCCTTGGTATTCATATGCTCAACCCACTGGTCGATGCCGGCGGCCGGCAGCACGGGCGGGGTGACGCCGACCAGCGTCTTGACCAGTTGCGGCCGGTTGGCGGCCAGTGCCAGCGACATCGAGCCGCCGCTCTTGGCGCCGATCAGGTGCACCTTGTCGCAGCCGATGTGATGGATCAGCGCTTCGATATCGTCGAGCAGTTCGTTCATTGACCATTCATGTTCAGGCGTCATCGCCGTTGAGCGGCCGAAGCCGCGCAGGTCGAGGCGTACCACACGGTAGTGACGCGCGAAATGCGGCACCCAGGCGCGCCAGGCTTCACCCGATTCGGCGAGGCCATGCACGAACAGCACGGTCTCGGCCTTCTGCCAGGGATCGGTGTAGTCGTCGATGGTGTAAAAAATGTCGCAGCCGTCGGGGCGTTTGAGGGTGTATTCCACTTTGCAGCCTTATAAAAATATAAATAAAAAATTTATTAAATTTTTATTACAAAGCGCATTGGTGTACAAAACAAACGGCCGCCAAATTCTGGATGCTTGAAAGTCACAAACAACCATGCTTTTGCATAACAGAAAACAATTGAATAATCCAAAATGCTGGAAATTCTGAATATC
>CBHTVL010000379.1:0-3041 GCA_966096475.1 uncultured Burkholderiales bacterium | reverse complement strand
AGGCCGGATTGTGCCGGTAGCCGCCACTGTGCAGAACAAGCCCGGTGGCGGCGGTCTGGTGGCCTGGACTTATCTCAATCAAAAAGCCGCCGACGGGCATTTCATCGCGATTTCCAACCCGACACTGCTGACCAACCATATCACCGGCCGCTCGAACATCAATTACACCGACCTCACCATGGTCGCCAACCTGTTTACCGAATCGGTGGCGATCAGCGTGCGTACCGAGTCTCCGATCCGCTCGATCAAGGATCTTTCGGAGCGTTTGCGCAAGGATCCTGCATCGGTCAGTTTCTCGGTCGGCAGCAGTCTCGGCAGCGCCAACCATATTGCGATGGCGCGTCTGGCGAGGCTGTCGGGCGCAGACCCGCGGAAAATGCGCGCCGTTGTATTTCAGGGCGGCGGGCAGGCGATGACCGCCGTGCTGGGCGGGCATGTCGATTTGATGGCTTCAGCAGCCAACAATGTCGTGCCCCACCTTCAGGGGGGCAAGATCCGCGTCCTTGGCGTGACCTCGGAGAAGCGGCTTGAGGGTTCCTTTGCCGCGGTGCCGACGCTGCGCGAACAGGGTTACAACGTGGTGATCAGCAACGGCCGCATGATGGTGGGCCCCAAGGCCATGACGCCGCCGCAGCTTGCCTACTGGGAGACGACGCTGGGGCGGATGGCGGCAACACCGGAATGGAAAAAGGACATCGACGACAACGACTTCGAGGCCCTGTTCATGACGAGCAGGGAGACCCAGGCCTATCTGAAGGCGCAGTACGGCGAGCTTAAAAAGGCTCTCGACGACCTGGGCATGTCCGTCAAGTAAGGACGCCCAGCTCCTTGAAAACCTCCACGCACCGCCGCACGGCGGTGTTTGAGGAGGGGAAGCCGCAGTAAACCGCCCCCTGCACGAATACCTCGACGATTTCATCCGGAGTCGCACCGTTGTTGAGGGCGCCCCGGATATGTCCGGGCAGTTCATCCATCCGGTCGGCGGCGCAGATGAAGGCCAGAGTGACCAGGCTGCGCTCCTTGAGTGTCAGCTGCGGTCTTGTCCAGATCTGTCCCCAGGAAAATCCGTTGACCAGTTCCTGTTGCTGCTTCGTGTACTTGTCGGTGCTGGTCTGACGTTTGTTGACATGCTGATCGCCCATGACTTTGCGGCGGATGGCGAGACCGGCTTCGATGTTTTTGGGGTCCATGTATGCTCCGTGATTAAATTACCGGCTGGATGCCTGTAAAATCCAGCCGCAGTTTAGCGGAAGCCCCTGATTCGCCCAAGCGGGTTTCTCCCGGCATTTTCAGCAGAGACCGGCAACCCATTCTCAAGAATGGCCCCGTCGTTAAGTCCGATCTGGAGTCAGCAATGAAATACCGATTTACCGGCTTTTTCTGCGTCGTGTCGATGGCAGCGGCCATGAATGCGTCAGCAGCCTGGCCCGAGCGCCCGATCCGCGTGATCGTGCCCTTTGCACCGGGCGGCAATGTCGACCTGACCGCGCGCACCATTACGCCGGGTCTTGGTGAGCTGCTCGGCCGCAACATCATCATCGACAACCGGGCCGGTGCCGGCGGTGCTGTCGGTTCTGAAATCGCGGCGACTTCGCCTGCTGACGGTTACACGCTGCTGTTTTCATCGACCGGTTCGCTGACCATCGCGCCGGTGGTGTCGACCAAGCTGCGTTATGACCCGGTCAAGGATTTCGAAACCATCAACCTCGCGTCCAACGTGCCGGTGATCATGCTGGTGCCGCTGTCGTCACCGGCGAAGACGGTGAAGGAATTTATTCCCTACGCCAAATCGCGCGGTGAACTGATCATGGGTTCCTCGGGCAACTTTTCCACCGGCCGTCTTGCCGGCGAGTTGTTCCAGGGCCTAACTGGCACCAAGTTCACCCATGTGCCGTATAAGGGCGGCAATCCGGCGATGCTGGATCTGATCGGCGGTCGCATCGACGTGATGTTCGATCAGATTTCCTCGGCCATCGGTCATATCAAGGGCGGCAAGGTGCGTGCGCTGGCAGTCAATGCGTTCAACCGTTCGCCGGAACTGCCGGAAGTGCCGACGACCAAGGAAGCCGGTGTTGCCGGCGTCGAGGCGGGCACCTTTACCGCGATGCTGGCGCCGGCAAAAACGCCCAAGGCCATCGTCACCCGCGTCAATGAGGATATGAACAAGGTCATGAAAACGCCGCAGGTGCAGCAGAACTTCGCCAAGTACAGTGCGGAGATGATCGGCACGACGCCGGCGGCGAGCCAGGCCTTTATCAAGTCGGAAATCGAGAAATGGCGCAAAGTCGTTCGCGCTGCCAACATCAAGGAAGAATAATCATGAAAGAAATGCGATGAAAATACTGGTCATCCACGGCGCCGGCCTCGATATGCGCGGCAAGGTGCAGCTCGACGTCTTCGGCCCGATGACACTGCCGCAGTATGAAGAGCATATCCGCGGTTATGCCAAGGACTTGGGTATCGAGGTCTCGTTCTTTCACTCCAATATCGAAGGCGAAGTCGTCAACAAGCTTTATCAGGCTTTCGACAGCGACATCGCCGGCGTGGTGATGAATCCCGGCGGCTTCACGATGGTCACCGGCCCGCTGCGCGCAGCCGTGGCGCAGATGAAGTTCCCGGTGATCGAAGTCCACCTGAGCAACCCGACGGCCCGCGGTACCACCTCGGTGATGCTGCCGGTGTGCAAGGCCTGCGTTTACGGCTTCGGCATCGAAAGCTACAAGTTTGCGCTGACCGGCATCAAGTCGCTGCTGAAGAAATAATCCGGTTCGTACAAAGAAAACGGCAGGGCATGACGCCCTGCCGTTTTTTATTGCGCGCTGCTGTTAACGAATAGGGATATAAATATTCGGCAGCACGACATGGATCCCCGCCGCCGGCTGCGGCGCGTAATACACTGGCGCCGGCTGGTAGTAGTCGTAATGGCGAACCACTTCGCGGTAGACCACGCGGGGCGGGGCATAGTACGGCTGGTAATGCCGGACTTCCTTCCAGTGTTTGTGCCCGTGACCATGTCCGCGGCCGTGATCATCGCCGCGAGC
>CBHTVL010000378.1:0-3050 GCA_966096475.1 uncultured Burkholderiales bacterium | reverse complement strand
CCGGCGCCAGCAGGGCCAGTTGCAGGAAATTGAAACGCTGCAGGGCAATCAGGCTCTCACTGCAGCGTTCGGGTTCCGCGGCATACAGCCGCAGCGCGCCGCGAGTCATCGCCGCCTGGAAACGCTGGCAATCCCGGCGCATGCGTTCCAGCGGCTCGCCTTCGGCATCGAGCGCCCATTCACCCAGCGCGGCAATGACCGGCGCAGGATCGCTGCCGCCTTTGGCAAACGCGGCGTCGAGGGCGCCGGCTGCCGGCACAAACAGATCGGGGGCACGTTCGCAGACATCGGCAAACACGCTCGCCACCGTGGCGAAGGTTTCCGGGCCTGCACCGAATTCCTCGGCCAGCCGCGTGGTCAGCGCAGCCAGGCTGGGTGCGGCTTCGCCGTCTGGCGAATCAGAGGAAGAATTCGGAGGGATCGATGTTGACACTGCCCTGCTCCAGCGTGCGCTTGATGCGATAGGGAACGCCCGGCGAGGCCTTCGGTTCCTGCGCCAGGTCGAGGATCATCTGCGGATGCAGCGGATTGCCTTTTGCGTCGAGCACCACCATCACCCGCGGCAGCAGGCGCCGCACCATGTTCTGTGCGATCACGATGCCGACCTCGCCGGAGTTCAGCTCGACCAGCGCACCGACCGGGAAGATGCCGATGCATTGCACGAACTGCTCGACCAGCGGGCCGTCGAACAGGGTGTTGCGCGAGTTGTACAGGTAATTCAGCGCGTTCGATGGCGAATACACTTCACCGTAGGGCCGTGCATGGATCATCGCGTCAAAACAGTCGACCAGACCGGCAATCGCACCGAACAGGCCGATCTGATCGCCCTTGAGGCCCTTCTCGTAGCCGCTGCCGTCGTAGCGTTCATGATGCAGCGCGGCCAGAGCGGGCAGCTCGGCCGGCAGTCCGGGCGTGTCCCTGAGGATCGCCACCGAGTGTGCGATATGGCTGCGGCAGACCATCATTTCGACTTTGCTCAGCGGCCCCTTTTTGGTGACCACTTCCTCGGGTACTGCGGTCATGCCGACGTCCTGCAGCAGACCGACCATGCCCAGCAGATCCAGCTGTTCACGCGGCAACTGCAGGAAACGGCCGAAGGTCAGCATATAAATCGACACACCGACAGCACGGTCCAGCGTATGGCCGCCCTTCTGCTTGAGCTTGGCGAGCAGCATCATCGCATCCGGATTGCGCACCACGCTGTCCGTCATGCTGGTCACGGCTTCCTGCACGCGCGGGGCATCCAGCGCCTTGCCGGCCTCGACGTTGCTCATGATGTCCTTGAGCACCACCTCGGTCTGCCGCTGCGCGGTCCGCGCGACCGGCAATTCCTCGTCAACAGTGGCCTGCTCGCGATAGGCAACCTTGGTCTTGATCGTGGTCAGCACGCTGGGGCCCAGCGGCGGCGGCGGTTTCGGCGGTCCGCCGACATCCCCGGTCTGCAACTGGCTGCGGTCCGGAAGATCCGGCCCCTTGTCGAGATCGATATAGACTTTTTTGCAGTACTTCTTCAGCGCTTCCAGCTGCTTGTCATTGCTGAGGATGAAGCCCTGGTACATGAACGGCGTTTCCGTCCATGGCCGGTCCAGTTCGGAGATGAACACGCCGAACTCGAGTTTTTCGACTGGAACTTCTTTTTTCATTTTTTTGAATTGAAATGCCGGCGCTGTGCCGACGCTACCCCTGTGGGAATTCTCCGTCCTGACCGGCGGACGCGCAAGCTGCGCCCGCATCAGGCATCAGAAATCGAAAACCTGGTTGTTTTGCAGCAACCGGGGCGGCACCGGTGTTGAAAGTTCCTCAATCTCCTGCATCGTCAGTTCGATTTCGCTGGGCTTGAGGTGGGTTATATAGACTTCTGCCGGACGTTTGAGCTTGGCCAGTTCTTCGCCGAGCATTGACGGACAGAGATGCAGGGCCAGCTCGGCGAGCCGGCGATCCTTGTCGGAAAACGCGGTTTCAATGATCAGGTACTTGAGATTGTCGACGCCGTTGACGATCTCCCACAGGGCATCGTTCGGACCGGTATCGCCGCTGAACACCAGACTGCTCTTGCCGCTGTTCAGCCAGTAGCCGACCGCGGGCACCGTGTGATTGGCCGGCAGCGCGGTAATCGTGCGGCCCCTGCCGATATCGATGACATTGCCCACGGCGATTTCCTCATACTGCATGAACGGCTCCTGCGCCGTCGGAATCACCGTGAAATCCGGCCAGATATCCCAGTTGAACAGGTTCTTTTTCAGAATCTCGATGGTCGGCGCCGTGGCATGAACCGTCAGCGGTTTCGGCCGCAGCGCACCGACCGAATCGAGAATGAAGGCGATGGAATCGACGTGATCCAGATGGGAATGGGTGACAAACACATGGTCGATCAGCGCCAGTTCCGGCAGCGAGAGTTCACCGACACCGGTTCCCGCGTCTATAAGGATATCCTGATCAACCAGGAAGGACGTTGTCCGGTGCTGTTGTCCGCCAATGCTGCCGGAGCAGCCGAGTATGCGAAGGCGCATGGTTTGCCGAGCCTAAGGATTTACCGCTGGCGCCCGCGGGCACGAGGGGCCGAAAACAGCGTTCTGGCTTCCCGACGGGGTGCTCATGCAGCGCTTTCGCAGAATTGGGGTGGATAGTAATTTTAACCCAAAGCGCCGCCGCTTCTGACGCAAATACGGGTCAGGGGCCGTAACGCAATTCCAGAAGAATCCGGCTCTTGACAGGCCGCTCGTCCTTGAAGCCCGGGGAAAACCGCGACGCCAGCAACAACTCGCGCGCCGATGCTGCCAGCGCTGCCGGTAAATTGCCGGCGATCCACTCCGCCTCGACCGCAGATCCCGTGATATCGATGCTGACCCAGAAACGGGCCGTACCGCTACGGCCCTGTCCGCTACGCAAATCCAGCGGCGTCAGTGGAAACGGAAAACGGTCCAGCTCACGTGCCGGATAAACGCGCAGGTCCGGCACAGCAGCGCCGGGATTTTCCGGGGGACGACTTTCAACCGCGGCTGCGACCGGAGGCATCGCTTGCGGCAGGCGAACCGGTCGCGGTGCCGGCC
>CBHTVL010000377.1:0-3050 GCA_966096475.1 uncultured Burkholderiales bacterium | reverse complement strand
CGAGAAGGAAAACCCGCTGCGCTGGCTGGACCGGAAACCGGCCTACTATGCCGGGGAGTACCCCCAAAATCCGGAATCCGGTTCCTGGTACTTTGATTCGGTCGCCCGGGAACTGGTCTATGTGGTCAATCAGGACCGTTTCCTCAGCGTCGACAGTCAGCGACAGCCGAAACAGCTGCGTTTTCGGGTCCGGGTGAACGAGCAACCGGTGGATGCCCCCGGGGGGCGCGTCCGCGGGTTGGCAGGGATTACACTGGAACCGGTGTTCCTATTCCGCTGGATATGAAGCGGGGTACTACTATACATTCTTCATATTTCCTGTATTATCAAGAACATGTACTCCGATTTTCGTGATAAAGGTCACGTCGGCACCGCAAAGCGGGTTTCCGGCTTCACCCTGATCGAACTGATTGTGGTGATCATCATTCTGTCGATTCTGGCGGCGGCAGCCTTGCCGCGATTTGCCAATTTGCAGGTGCAGGCACGGATCGCCAAACTCAATGGCGCTCTCGGCGCCGTGAAGGGCGCTTCGGCGCTGGCACACGCAGCCTGCCTTGCGACGAGCCCGCAATGCTCAGCGACGCTGCTGATGGAAGGCGTCAACGTGACCATGGTCAATGCCTACCCGACTGCGGATGCGGCAGGAATCATTTCTGCAGCAGGCTTGAGCGTTGGGCCGACTTCGGCAGACGGCTACAACACGCAGGGCGGCGGCGCAGCCGCCGGCACACCGCTGACAGTCATGGTGCTGGGCAATGATCCGCCCAACTGCAGTTTCAGCTACACCTCACCGGTGGCAGCCAATCAGGCGCCGGTATTCGGGATTCTGGTGACGTCGGGTTGTTGATTACAGGTGGTGCCGCGGGTGTATGACGTTTGCCCGATGCAGCAACAAGGATTTTTATCCGGCAGTTTTTGGTTGTTAGACGATTTAAGGAGCAGCTCATGAAAAGACAACAAGGTTTCACGCTGATTGAACTCATCGTGGTCATCGTCATTCTCGGCATTCTTGCCGCGACGGCCGTTCCGAAATTCGTTGATCTGCAGGCGGATGCCCGTGCTGCAGTCATGCAGGGTGTGGGCGCCAGCCTGAATACCGCGAAGGATCTGGTGCGGGCGCGATGGCTCGCCAACGGTTCCGCTTCTGCGACAACCGTCGATCTCGATGCGACGATCACCGGCGTGACCGTGAATACTTCGGGTTATCCGACGGCTGATACCGCGGGCATTGGTGCTGCGATTACCTTGCCGAGCGGTGTTTCGCAGTCAGCGGGCGCATTTACCTATACCGGTTTTGCTACCTGTACAGTGACTTATGTGGCAGCAACCGGCACGGTTACTACTTCCACGGCGACAGCGGCAACCTGCCGTTAATATCGTTGGCTAGCCACCGGCTGGTACCGGTGGCAGGAATTACAGGGGCAAGGGCCGCGTCATCCGACGTCGCCCTTGCCTTTTTCATGAGGAGCCGGCGATGAGCGGGGCATTACGTTCGCCAGCAGCGGGTTTTACCCTGCTGGAGCTGATCGTGATCATTTCGGTCATCGGCATCCTGTCGCTGGTCGCTTCGGTCCGTTTCGCCGGGCTGCAAGGCTTCGACTCCCGCGGTTTTTATGACAAGGCGACGGCTACCGTGCGACTGGCGCAGAAAACCGCCGTCGCGTGGCGGCGCCCGGTATTTGTTTGTGTGAGCGCGACGCAGGTCAAGGTCGGTACGTCTGCCGGCTGCGGCACGCCGATTACCAATCCTTCAACCAACGCCGCGGCTGTTGAAACGGCGCCCTCCGGAGTCACGCTGAACACGGGCAGTTTCAGCTTCGACAGCCTCGGCCGCGCCAGCGCCGACACCACCATTACTTTTACCAGCACGATTGCCGGCGATCCGCCGCGCAGCATCGTGATTACTGCGGCAACCGGTTATGTCACGGCGAACTGATCGGCATTCCTGCAGACCGTGTCAGCGCGGCGCGACGCTGATCGAACTGATCATGTTCATCGTCATTACCGGCATTGGCCTGGCCGGCATTCTTGGCGTGATCAACCTGACCACCCGCGCCAGTGCTGATCCGCTGATCCAGAAGCAGGCGCTGGCGATTGCCGAGGCCTATCTGGAAGAAGTGCTGGCGATGCCCTTCACCTATTGCGATCCGGATGACGCCACGGCCGGCACCGCGACGTCAGCTACTGTCGGCGCAGGTGCCTGCACGGCAACCGTTGAGGCGATGGGCGCCGAGCCCGGTGAAACCCGCGGCAGCGGTACAACGCCCTTTGATAACGTCAATGATTACAACGGCTTGAGCGGCGCGCCGGCGACGATCGAAGGCACCGCCATCGGCGGTCTCAGCGATTATCAGGTCAGCGTCGCCGTGACTGCGGAAGCGCTGAGCACTGTCGCCAGCACGGGCAGTCAGCGCGTCACCGTGACCGTGACCCACAGCGCCAGCACGGTGACTGTCAAGCTGGACGGCTACCGCACAAGGTATGCACCCAATGCGCTGCCCTGATCACGCGATGAACCGCCAGCACGGTGCGACACTGATCGAGCTGGTGGTGGTCATCGTCGTCACCGGCATTATCGCCGCCGGTATTGCCACCTTTTTGCGCAGGCCTGTCGAAGGTTATGTCGATGCCAGCCGCCGTGCGACGCTGACCGATGAGGCCGACACCGCGCTGCGCCGGATCAGCCGTGATCTGCGTACGGCCCTGCCCAACAGCGTGCGGGTGGACGCCAGCGGAAAATATGTCGAATTCATTGCCACGACCAGCGGTGGTCGTTACCGCGCCGAACTGACCAGTGCCGGTGCCGGCAACATTCTCGATTTCACCACGGCGGACGTTTCCTTTGATGTGCTCGGACCGGTGCCCGCCGCCGGAACCGATATCGTTGTTTACAATCTCTATAACAGCGGTTCAACCTCGAATGCCTATTCGGGCGACAACCGGCAGACGTTGACCAGCGCGGGGTCGACTGTGGTGTTTCCCTCCAAACTGTTTCCCGAAAGTTCCCCGGCGCGGCGTTTTCATATCGTCAGCGGGCCGGTGACCTATGG
>CBHTVL010000376.1:0-3052 GCA_966096475.1 uncultured Burkholderiales bacterium | reverse complement strand
GGCGAAGTTTTCTGGATTCCGGATCACACCAAGGGGAAACTGCAGCGCGGCCAATATGCCAAGGATGCGGGACTGATGGGGGCAGTGTTTGTCCCCGTCAAACGCAGCGGCGGCGCGGTCGATGCGCTGGAGTTTTTCAGCGAACGTACCGAGGCGCCCGACCAGGTTCTGCGAGACACACTGGATGCGATCGGCCGTGAAGTCGGGCAGTTCATGGACCGTCGCGAAGCGCAACTTGCCAGCAGCGATCTCGAACGCCAGCGCCGCCACCTGCTGGACCTTCTCGAACTGCAGCTTGAGCACATGCCGGTGGCCTGTGTGCTCCAGGATGACCAGTTCCTGTCCCTGTACTGCAATCCTGCTGCCGAACGGATCTTCGGTTATTCGGTTGACGAATTGCGCGGCCTCGATATTGCGGAGCTGATCGCCCCTGAAACGGCACGGGAAGCGGTCGCCGCACGCCGTGCCCGGCTGCGTTGCGGCGATCGCGATATCGCGGCGACGGTTGAAAACCGGCGCAAGGACGGCTCGCCGGTGATCTGCGAATGGAATTTCATGCCCTTGTACGGTGAATCCGGGGAATTCACGGGGGTTCTGGCCACAGCGCAGGATGTCACGGAACGTGTGCGCATGATGGCGGCCCTCGAGGAAAGTGAAGAGCGTTACCGGCAGATTTTCGCGGCTACACCGCTGCCGATGTGGGTTGCAGATTCCCATTATCCGCGGTTTCTTGCGGTCAATGATGCGGCTGTACGCAAATACGGTTACAGCCGTGCCGAATTCCAGGAAATGACGGCCATCGACTTGCAGGCCGAGGAGCAGCGGGACGCGGTGACCCGGCAACTGCTGACCCGAGACCCTTCCTTGCCGATGCAGTTCATCCGCCAGCATGTCACCAAACACGGCGAACACATCACCGCGGAAATCACCGCCCAGCCCTTCCAGTTCGGCGGACAGCCGGCGAGGCTGATTGTGGCCAATGATGTTACCGACCGGCTGCGCGCCCAGCAGGCACTGGAAAACAGCGAGGCGCGATTCCGCGCGATGTTCGAACAGGCCTCAGTCGGCATCGCCATCCGCGAATTGACCGGGCAGCCGCGTTTCCTGCGGGTCAACCGCAAGCTTTGCGAGATCCTCGGTTATGCCGAAAGCGAATTGCTCGCCATGTCCACGACGGAACTGACCGCGCCCGAGGATCTTGAATCGACCCAGCATATCAACCAGAAGCTGCTGGCCGGCGAGTTGAGTCATTACGCCCGCCGCAAGCGTTACCGGCGCAAGGACGGCCGGATCATCTGGGTCAATCTGTCAGTGTCGCGTCTTGAAGAAGAACAGCAGGGCGGGCGTTTCTCCTATCTGCTGTCGGTGATCCAGGACATCACCGATCAGGTGGAGAGTGAGGCGCGGATGATCGAAAGCGAATCGCGCTACCGGCAGATTTTTGCGCTGGCGCCGTTGCCCATGTATCTGCGCGATGAGGAGTCGTTGCAGTTCATTGATGTCAACAAGGCATGCCACGAGATGTACGGTTATAGCCGCGACGAGATGCTTGCGATGTCGCTGATCGACATCCAGACCCCGGAAGGAAGGGAGCGTTACCGGCGCACGCCTTATTCGCGGCCGACGGGCGCCGTCGAACACCTGCAGAAACAGCATGCACAACGTGACGGCCGGCTGATCGATGTCGAAATCCATTCCTATCCGACGACCATGGCCGGACGCAGGGTCAGGCTGGTCCTGATCCGCGACATGACCGAGCAGTTGAAGATGGAAAGGTTGCTGCGCGACAACGAGGCGCGATTGCGCGCCATCGCCGACAACGTGCCGGCCGTGATTGCATTCTTTGACATGCAGCGCGGCCGGCAGTATTCGAATTTTGCGTTTGACCGCTGGTTTGGCGGCAGCGACACCGGCGACGGATCCGGAAATACGCTCAACGGCGGTCTGGGACCGCTGCTGGAGCTGGCCCTTCAGGGGGAGGAGGTGACCAACGAGCGCATATTGGAAACGCGTGCAGGCGAACGCGTCGTGCGACTGACGTTGATACCGCACCGCAGGGAGAACGGCCTGATCGAGGGCGCCTACCTGATGGGCTACGACCTGACCGATTTTCGCCGTGCGGAAGCGGAGGTCCGGCATCTGAATGCGGAACTGGAGCAGCGCGTCGAACAGCGCACCCGTGCGCTCGCGGTGGCGAACCGGGAGCTGGAGTCGTTTTCCTATTCGGTCTCCCACGACTTGCGTGCACCTTTGCGCACCATCGACGGTTTCAGCCAGATCCTGATCGACGAATATGCCGGGGTTCTGGACGAAACGGGCAAAGGTTATCTCGAGCGGGTACGTGCCGGCAGCCAGCGCATGGCCAGGCTGATTGATGATCTGCTGGAGCTGGCGCGCGTGACTCGACGTGACCTGCAGATACGACAATGCGATCTTTCCGCGATGTCACGGGATATCGTGCGCGACCTGCGGGCATCGGCGCCGGAAAGAAGCGTGATGGTCACGGTGGCGGACGGCATGCGTGTGGCTGCCGACGAAGGCCTGCTGCGCATCGCGCTCGATAACCTGCTGCGCAACGCCTGGAAATTCACCGCGATGGAAAAAGAAGCGCAAATCGAAGTCGGCTGCAGCGGCGAGGCGGGTAGCCTTACGTTTTTTGTCCGTGACAACGGCGTCGGTTTTGATATGGCCTATGTCGACAAACTGTTCGGCGCTTTCCAGCGGCTGCACAGCGAGGCGGAATTCCAGGGCACCGGCATCGGTTTGGCGCTGGTGCAGCGGGTGATCCGCCGTCATGGCGGACAGGTCTGGGCGGAAGCGGAGCCCGATCATGGCGCCACGTTTTACTTTTCGATGCCGGCGGCGGTTTATCCTGCCGGGTCTGCAGCCATGCCCGGCCCGGAGATCAAGGCAGGAATATAGCCGCCAGCACGCGGCGTCCTTCGCCCACCAGTACGTTGAAGGTCCGGCAGGCTGCCGGTGTATTCATGATTTCGAGCCCGACCCTGGCCTCGATCAGGGGCAGCAACCGAGTCGGGTGCGGGAAGATCTG
>CBHTVL010000375.1:0-3066 GCA_966096475.1 uncultured Burkholderiales bacterium | reverse complement strand
TTTTGTTGTTGCCCACCGAATAACCCGTCGAGTTGGAATCGTTCTTGGCATACATGTAGATGATGCCGGCGTTGGTACGCTTCGACAGGGCGTTGAAGTAACCGATTTGGTACTCTTTCGCACCCGAGTTCGCGCCAAAGCCGGTGGTCGACGTGCCGAGGTTGCTCTTGGTATCGCCTGCGACCGTGTAACCGGCCTTCAGGGAGTGCGGGCCACCCAGGGCGTAGGTACCAGCGATGTTGTACGACTTACGGGTCAGGGTGGTGCCCAGAGCCGGTTGCGCGTCAGCATCGATGTACAGCAGGCCGATACGGGCAGCGCCGAAGGTGTACGAACCACCAACGACCATCGCCGTGTCTTTCGCACCGACCACGCCGCTCGCGGCACGGTTGTGCTCGAGTTGGGTGTAGGCGATGGTTGCGGCCAGCGGGCCCGTGCCGTAGTTCAGGCTGAAGCTGTTGGAACGGCCACCGACGTTCGGGGCGCCAACGGTGTTGGCTTGTTCCGCGGTCGACGTGGTTTGCAGATTCGCCGTGAAGCCGCCGAAGTTCGCCGTGTCAAAGTTGATCGAGTTCGCGTTGCGGGCCGAGAACGTGCCGGTGAAGCCGCCACCGTTCGAGATCAGCATGCCCTGCACACCCTGCCAGCCGGTTTCGCCGACAACACGGTGAGCAGCAACCGCGCGCTTGACGGGCGAATCCCAGGAACCGACGTAGAACGAACCGTACTGGCCTTTCAGGCCGAGTGCGCTGTTACGCGAGCACCAGCCGCCTTGCGTGGCAGCGTGGCCGTTCGTGGTGCCAGCCGGGCTGGTCACAACGGAGTCACCTTTCAGGAAACCGACGTCGGTTTCGCACTGGAACCAGGCGCTCATGCCGCCGCCCAGCTTCTCTTCACCTTTGAAGCCGATGTAGGAAGCGGGGGAGTTCAGGCCGTCCCAGCTGGGCTTCGAGGTGCCGGCAGCAGCGGCGCCGGTGTTCGAGCTCTGAGAAAAGCCGTATTCAGCGTTGATGTAACCGTAGATGTTCACGGTGCTGGCTTGCGCGAAAGCAACCGCGGGAGCTGCAAAAGCGCCTGCAACAGCAACAGCAATCAGTTTTTGTTTCATTAAGATTTCTCCTATTTCGTTTAATCACGCCATGCTCAGTTCGGTATGGCTTTGAGCTTGGGGCGCCTCCTCTGCGCACTACCCGGGAGACTGGGAGTGATGATGGGGGAGCGCCTATGCAACAGCAAATAAATCACGGAAATTAAGGCGGTATTCCCGCCGTACGTTGCAAAAGTGCAACAGCAAAATAGCCCCTGTTTTGCGGGTATTTTGTGTTGCGACGCAACATATCCGAACGGGTTCGAGGCCCCAAAAAAAGTTGATCGCCCCAAGCGATATCCACCTTCAAGCCCAAGCCAAGCGGCGATCAGCGGCGCATCAAAAACCTTTACGGGGACAACGCTGCCTGCCGCCCGGGAAATGACCGAACCATCCGATTTTTTGCGGTTTAAATTCAATCGGAAAACATAATAATTTCTATATAAATCAAATACTTAATACTAATTTAAGGGTTATCGGCATTCCCTCGAAAGTGTAAACCCGCCGTAAGACTGGTGAAAGTTTCGACTGCAATGATCAAAAGTAAATCATGCATGTCTTGCCGTAACCAGGTCTTTACCTGCGCGGCGACTTGGCCCTCTACAAAGGACGCACCACTTGCCCTCCGCCGCGCCGCGCGAATGCCAGCCCTGCACCGCCTGTTGCGACGGCTGGCTGCAAATCCGCGTCGGCGACGCCCATGCCCACCCCGGCAAACCTTGCCCCCACAGTACCGGCCAGGGTTGCCGGATTTATGCGGATCGCCCGACCGACCCCTGCCGGCAGTTCATCTGCGGCTGGAAAATGGAAGGCAGTCCCCTGCCGGAATGGATGAAGCCGAATAACGCCAAGGTGATCGTGCTGCCGGCGCAAATGATCTGGCGAGACCGGCCGGTGGATGTCGCGGTCCCCGTCGGCAAGCGCATTCCGCCGCGCGCGCTGAACTGGCTGCAGCAATTCGCGGAACAGAACAACCGCTTGCTGCTCTACTCGGAGCAAATCGAAGAGAACGGCGTCTTTACCAACAAGCAGCGCGTTGCCGCTTACGGGCCGCCGGCATTCCAGCAGGAAATGGCGCAGCAGCTGGCCTCCGGCGATGTCTCGCTCGGCGTGCTGCCCTCGGTAAAACAGCCGGCCTGAGAATTCTCAGCGCTTCGCCGTTCGGAAGCAAAAGTCGGGCGTGATAAGCTTGTTTCATTCCCGTTTAAATTTCTTTTCAGCAAAACACCAACAGACATGATCCCGATTTTCATCGGCTACGACGGCCGCGAAACTGTCGCTTATAACGTCCTCGCACACAGCATCCAGGCGAGGTCTACACAACCCGTGAGCATCGCCCCGCTGATGCTGTCCCAGCTCAACGGCATTTTCAAACGCGAGCGCCATCCGCTGCAATCCACGGATTTTTCGTTTTCACGTTTCCTGACGCCTTACCTGTCCGGTTTCAGCGGCTGGTCGGTGTTCATGGACTGCGACATGCTGGTGCTGGAAGACATCGCCAAGCTGTGGGCGCTGCGTGACGACCGTTATGCGGTGATGGTGATCAAGCATGACCATGTGCCGAAGGAGGAACGCAAATTCCTCAACGAACCGCAGTCGAAATACCAGAAGAAAAACTGGTCCAGCGTGATGCTGTTCAACAATGCGCGCTGCAAGGCGCTGACGCCGGATTACGTGAATACCGCCACCGGCCTTGAGCTGCATCAGTTCAAATGGCTCGGCGATGACAATCTGATCGGCGCCCTGCCGAACCGCTGGAACCATCTGGTCGGCTACGATGCGCCGCGCAAGGATGCCGCGCTGGTGCATTACACGCTGGGCGGCCCCTACTTCAATGAATACCGCGATTGCGAATATGCCGCCGAATGGTTTGCCGAACGCGACCGCATGCTCCACTGCGGTCTCGCCGCCTGACCGGCGTTTCCTGCAGTGCCGGGTGACACCGGCACAAACAGCACGAGGTTCTCAGTCCTGAACGG
>CBHTVL010000374.1:0-3066 GCA_966096475.1 uncultured Burkholderiales bacterium | reverse complement strand
AGGCCACTTATAATCCATCGCCATGCGCAACAAAATGCTCAGCGGTTTGACACCGGCACAATTCCTGCAACGGCACTGGCAGAAAAAGCCCCTGCTCGCCCGTGCCGGCCTGACTGAATTCGCGGACCTGCTGACCCGCAAAAGCCTGATTGATCTGGCCCTGCTGCCGGAAGCGGAATCACGCCTGATCACCCGCAAGGGCCGCAAGTGGGCCGTCCGTCACGGTCCCTTCCGCAGCCAGGATTTCGCCAGACTGCCGGATCGTGACTGGACGCTGCTGGTTCAGGGCGTCGACCTGCTGCTGCCACGCGCCCGGGAACTGCTCGGGCGCTTCGATTTCATCCCCTACGCGCGTCTGGATGACCTGATGGTGAGTTACGCGCCGCCCGGCGGCGGCGTCGGGCCGCATTTCGACAGCTACGATGTATTCCTGCTGCAGGGCGAAGGACAGCGCCGCTGGCAGATCAGCAGCCAGCGCGACCTCACGCTGGTCGACGGTGCGCCACTGAAAATCCTGCGGGATTTCAAACCAGGTCGTGAATGGTCACTGGAGGCCGGCGATCTGCTGTATCTGCCGCCGCGGTATGCACATGACGGCGTCGCGCTATCCGACTGCATCACGCTGTCCGTCGGATTCCGCGCCCCTTCGGCACAGGATCTTTGCGCACGTTTTCTCGATTTCATGCAGGACAATCTTGATGCTCGCGGTCTTTATGCCGACCCGGAACTGAAGCCAACCCGCCAGCCGGCGCGCATCGCCCCGCAGATGGCCAAGGGTCTGCTGAAAATGCTGTCGCAGGCGCGCTGGAGCCGTGCCGACATGCTGCGCTTCATCGGCGAAGATCTGAGCACACCCAAATCACAGGTCGTGTTTGCACCGCCCCGGCGCGCCATGAGCCCGGCCGCTTTCGTGAAAGCAATCCGGCAGCGCGGACTGCAACTGTCTGCAACCTCGATCCTGCTCTATGACGAAAAGGCCTTCTACATGAACGGCGAACGCTGCGAACCGCCGGCCGCCGCAAGAACGCTGCTGCGCCGTTTTGCCGATCGCCGGATGCTGGCGCCGGCAAACGCCATTCCTGCGGCGGCAGCGGAAGTGTTCTACGACTGGTATCGCGCCGGTTTTGTTATTCCCGCAAACGATCAGGCTTGATGCTGAGCGCATGGAACTGACCGGCAATCCGCCCAACGCCCAATACCGGCGCTTTGAAAGCAACCGCGAATACGAAGCGCTGATCGACCAGATGATCCCGCTGACGCAGCGGATCATCCGCGTTTTCGACAAATCACTGAGCCGCGATTACAACAGCGCTGCAAGGATCGAACTGCTGCGCCGGTTCCTGCTCGGCGCACGCACCAACAAACTGCTGATCGTGGTCCATGAAAGCCGGCAGTTGCAGGCCGAACAACCCCGGCTGGTCGATCTCGCACGGCAATTCAGCCATGCCTGCACCATCCGCGAAACGCTCAAAGGGGCGAAACATGTCTACGATCCCTTCATCGTTTTTGACGGCAGCCATTACCTGCACCGTTTCCACCATGCCCATATGCGCGCGTCCCAGGGACTGCATGACGTCACCGCCGCACAGCAGCTGATTGAACGTTTTGACGAGATTTCCGAGTGTTCCGGACCGCCGCTGGCCGCCCATGTCACTGGACTGTGACCACATGTTGTATACAGTCACTGAAATGGCATCCAAACACTGGTACAATAGATTCCGGACTGAGGGTTGCAAAATGCCTGGACGGGTTTGCAGCCTGAGGCACCAACCAAATTTGGCTTGAATTTCTTACCTTCGAAGGATAGACATCATTATGAATCGCTCACTGATTATCGCCGCCATGCTGGCGGTTGGTCTGGCCGCCTGCGGCGAAAAACCGGCTCCCGCTCCTGCACCTGCTCCGGCCCCCGCGCCGGCTGCTGCCCCGGCTCCGGAAGCCCCGAAAGCTGACGCCAGCGCCCCGGCTGCTACCGCCCCCGCTGCAGATGCCCCGAAGGCTGACGCTGCTGCTGCTCCGGCCGCCGCTCCGGCTGCTGACGCTGCCAAGAAATAAGCTTTACCGCAGCACAAAAAAGCCGGCCTCAGGGCCGGCTTTTTCTTTGTACTGCGCCGCCCTCAGTTGACGCAACGCCAGTCGAAACCATCCGCCTGGGTTGCCACACCGACCCACTCCGCCGCACAACCCAGAGCGCCGGCAAGCGCACTCACCGCCAGTTCGGGACGATTGTTCTTCTGCGAAAGGTGAGCGGCAATCACATGCTGCAGGGATTGCCGATTGATGCTCGACACAATCTGCGCGGCCTGCCCGTTGTCGAGATGGCCGTAACGCCCGGATATGCGGGCCTTGAGCCGCTCGGGGTAGGCACTGTTGAACAGCAGTTCGCGATCGTGATTGCATTCAATCACCAGCGCATCCAGACCCGACAGCATCATCTCGATATGCGGCGTTGAAGCGCCGGCATCGGTCAGCACGCCCAGACGGGACGCGCCGTCGCCAAACACGAATTGCGTGGGTTCCCGGGCATCATGCGGCACAGGATAAGGCATGACCTCGATATCGCCGACGGCAAACGGCGTATGGCTGTCGATGATGACCCTGTCGGCGAACTGCTCCTTGTCCGCAATCGCCATGCAGGTGCCGTGGGAAAGATAGACCGTGGTGCCGAAGCGCCGTGCGAACCGGGCAACGCCGCCGACATGATCATCATGTTCGTGAGTGACCAGGATGGCATCCAGTGATTCCGGCGCGATATCCAGCCGCTCCAGCCGCCGCACGGTCTCGGCAACACTGAAGCCGCAGTCGAGCAGCAGACGGGACTTCCCCGACTCGACCAGCAGCGCATTGCCTTCGCTGCCGCTGCCCAGCGACGCAAAACGGATCATCGGGGAAAGGCTGCGGCACGGCAACTCGCCGGCCGCGCGATCACGACGCCAGCAGCGCGCCTCACTTCAACTGATCGAATAACAGGGTCAGGATGCGACCCGCGGTATCGGATTTTTCGCGCCCGCCATCCTTGTTGAGGACCTGAACCTCGGCACCTGCTGCGGCTTCCTGGACAAGGAT
>CBHTVL010000373.1:0-3069 GCA_966096475.1 uncultured Burkholderiales bacterium | reverse complement strand
CTTGCCGATGCGTTTCAGAATGCGTTCGACCAGCGGATAGGCCTCGGGGTGCACAGCGGAACGGTCCAGGGGATTCGTGCCGTCATTGATCCGTAAAAAACCGGCGGCCTGTTCAAAGGTTTTGTCGCCGAGGCGCGGCACTTTTCGAATGGTTTCCCGGTCGGGGAATGCCCCGTTTTTATCGCGAAAGTCGACGATATTGCGGGCGTGGGTGCTGTTCAGTCCGGATACCCGGGCCAGCAGCGCTGCTGATGCCGTATTGACGTTGACGCCAACCGCATTCACGCAATCTTCGACCGTCGCATCCAGATTACGCGCCAGCGCGCGCTGGTTGACGTCGTGCTGATACTGGCCGACACCGATGGCCTTGGGTTCGATCTTGACCAGTTCCGCCAGCGGATCCTGCACACGGCGCGCGATGGACACGGCACCGCGCAGGCTGACATCGAGATCCGGGAATTCGGCGGCGGCAAACGCCGATGCGGAATAAACCGATGCCCCCGCTTCACTGACCACAATCTTGGCCATGCGCCGCGGCGGTTTCAGTGCACCAGCCTTGGCAATCAGTTCGGCGGCCAGTTTGTCGGTCTCCCGGCTTGCCGTGCCGTTGCCGATGGAAATCAGATCGACGCCATGCTGTACGCACAAGCGGGCCAGCGTGGCCAGCGAGCCGTCCCAATCGTTGCGCGGTGCATGCGGATAAATCGTTGCGGTATCGAGCAGCTTGCCTGTCGCATCCACCACGGCGACCTTGCAGCCGGTACGCAGTCCCGGGTCCAGACCCAGCACGGCCTTGGGACCTGCAGGAGCAGCCAGCAACAGTTCGCGCAGATTGCGGCCGAAGATGCGGATGGCTTCGTTTTCCGCATTTTCGCGCAACTGCAGCATCAGGTCGGCGCTCAGATGCAGATGCGCTTTTACGCGCCAGGTCCAGTTGCAGACGCCGGCCAGCCATTTGTCGGCCGGACGGCCGCGGTCTTCAATGCCGAAGTGTGACGCAATCATTGCTGCGCAAGGGTGCGGCACGGCGGCTTCGAGTTCTTCGCCGAGTCCCAACTGCAGCATCAGAACGCCCAGCGTACGTCCGCGGAACAGCGCCAGAGCGCGATGCGAGGGAATGTTGCGGATCAGCTCCGAGTAGGCATAGTAGTCGCGGAATTTTTCGTCTTCCGCCGCTTCCTGGCCCTTGACGACCGTCGAGGTCAGGATGCCTTCGTTGTGCAGGCGGGTGCGCAGTTTGGCCAGCAGTTCGGCGGTTTCAGCGAACCGTTCGGACAGGATGTCGCGAGCACCTTCCAGTGCCGCCTTGGCATCCGGCACATTGATGGCTTCGACGCCCTCGCTTGCCGGTTTGACGTTGATATAGGCCGCGGCTTCGGTTTCCGGATCCAGCTTCGGATTGGCGAGCAAGGCATCGGCCAGCGGCTCAAGGCCGGCTTCCCGGGCGATCTGCGCTTTGGTGCGGCGTTTGGGTTTATACGGCAGGTAGAGGTCTTCCAGCGTCTGTTTGGTGGCGCCGACCTCGATGGCCTGGCGCAGCGCGTCGGTCATCTTACCCTGCTCTTCAATCGACGCAATGATCGCGCCGCGACGGTCTTCCAGTTCGCGCAGATAGATCAGGCGTTCTTCAAGGTTGCGCAACTGGGTGTCATCAAGGTTTCCGGTGACTTCCTTGCGGTAACGGGCGATGAAGGGAACGGTGGCGCCTTCATCAAGCAGAGTGACGGTGGCGGCAACCTGGCTGGCGTTGACATTGAGTTCTGTGGCAATGGCTTTGACGATTTTCAGCTGTACGGCCGGTGTTGCGGTGCTGCTCATGTTCTGGGTTTCTCCCCGCCCAATGCCTTGGTCAGATCGGCCAGCAGCAGCGCCAGCTCGCCGGACATCAGGGCAAAGTCGATTTCGAATTGTTGATCGTCATCCTCGACCTCGGCGTCGGATTCGCGCTTGAGGATATCGAGGAAGGTGACGCGTTTGATCTGCAGCTGTTCGGTCAGCACGAAGGAAATGCGGTCATTCCAGGTCAGGCCGAGCCGGACCACCGTTTTGCCGCCGTTGATGTGATCGCGTATTTCCTTGCCTTCAAGGCTGTGCCTGACATAGCGCACGGTGGCCTTGCTGCCGTCTGCTGCACGCAGTTCCAGATCCTGATCGATGGTGAATGCGCCGGGCACTTCGCCCTGGATCAGCCACTGTGACATTGCGGACGCCGGCGAACGTTCCGTATCCAGACGGCGCGCCGGGAATCCCTCATCGGTGCGGCGCAGGACTTCCATGAATTGTTCGGCCTTGGCTTCACCGGCGGTATCAATGGCCATCCAGCGGCTGGCCGAGTCGATCCAGGCGCGGGTCATGCGGCGGCGCACCAGAGCGCGCGGCAGCAGTTCGTTAAGCACCTGCGCCTTGAGATCGCGCATCTGCTTGCGGCTGACGGGATGCGCCTGCTGGCGCGCCATTTCATCGGCGCGGTCCTGGGCTTCCTGGCGTACGACCGAACCCGGCAGCAGTTTCTGCTCCTCACCCAGCGCCATCAGCCATTGCAGATTCTGCCGGTGCAGGAACAGGCCGTCTTCATGCGGACACACCCAGCCGCGGCTTTCCATCTGGAATCCGCCGCAGGGCTGCATGGCTTCGTGAGCCAGCTTGCGATCCAGATCGTCAGCGTCGGCGGACCAGCCTTCAGGCAATCGATAAACTACGAGATTCTTGAACCACATGGCGGCATAAAAAGTCGGGGATTATAAGGCTTCGCCATCGCCACGCTGCGCTTTTCTCTGCGCCATTGTTTTCTCAGGACTTTCTGCCGCTCAAGTGCAACAGCGGCTAAAATCGAGGCTATTGACATCAATGCCGGAGTGACTGCTGTGTCCGAAAAAAATCTGCATGAATTGACTGCCACCGAAATTGTCAGCCGCATCAGCGCAGGCAAAACCACCGCTGAAGCCGTGGCCCGCGCCTGCCTGGATTACATCGCTGAACGCGAACCTGCAGTGCAGGCCTGGCAGTTTCTCGATCCGAAACTGGTGATCCAGCAGGCACAGGCGCTGGACCGCGGTGCCGCGAAAGGAC
>CBHTVL010000372.1:0-3070 GCA_966096475.1 uncultured Burkholderiales bacterium | reverse complement strand
GCCAGCCTTCTTCCTCGGCCATGGTCTCGATGATCAGGCGTACGGTGGAATCCGCTTCCGGCAGATCGTTGAGGCCTTCGACCAGCGACTTGAAGTAGAGCATGGTGCCGCCGACGAGCAGCGGGATGTTGCCGCGTTCGGTGATCTCCCGCATCAGCGTCAGCGCATCGTCACGGAAACGCGCGGCAGAATAACTTTCATGCGGTTCGATGATGTTGATCAGGTGATGCGGTGCGCGTGCCAGTGTTGCTGCATCGGGTTTGGCGGTGCCGATGTCCATGCCCTTGTAGACCAGCGCCGAATCGACGCTGATGATTTCGCAGGGCAGTGTGGTCGCCAGTTGCACCGCGACGGCGGTTTTGCCGCTGGCGGTGGGGCCCATCAGCAGGATTGCGGGGGGCGGCGCAGGGTTTGCCATTTATTTCAATAAAAACAAATAGTTACTATCGGCTGCGGTTATTCGCCACGGCGGAACAGGCGGTCGAGGTCGGCGACGCTGAAGGCATGCAAGGTCGGCCGGCCGTGATTGCACTGGCCGGAGCGTTCGGTCGCTTGCATATCGCGCATCAGCGCGTTCATTTCCGGCACGGTCAGTTTGCGGTTGGCGCGAACCGCGGCATGGCAGGCCATCGTGCCCAGCAGTTCATTGCGGCGTTCAGTGGCGATGCGGCTGGCGCCGTACTCGCGCACTTCATGCAGAACATCCAGCGCCAGTGCCTGTGCATCGGCGTCGGCGAGTAATGCGGGCACGCCGCGCACGATCAGCGCGCCGGGTCCGGCGGGTGCAATGTCAAAACCGAGACCCTGCAATGCTTCGAGTTCATCTTCAGCGGTGGCGACATCCAGGGCTTCTGCATTGAAGTGCACCGGCACCAGCAGCGGCTGCATCGGAATCGCCTGACCATCGAGTGCATTCTTGAGTTTTTCATACATGATGCGTTCGTGTGCTGCATGCATGTCGATGATGATCAGGCCCTTGCTGTTTTCGGCGAGGATATAAATGCCGGCGAGCTGGGCCAGCGCATAACCCAGCGGGGGTTCGTCGCCGGTGGGCGGCAGCGGAGGCGGTGGTGCGAGGGTTGTCGCTGCGGCTTGAGGCGCACACAGCGTGGCATAGGCGCCGGCCGGCTGGGCGACGCCCAGGCTCATCGCGCCCTGTGCTCGGTATTGCGGCATCGACGGCGCTTGCGCGGAAGGCTGGTAAGGCGTGTGGCTGATTGCCGGTGCCGGTGGCAACCCGACGGCACTGTCACCGGCAGGGCGTGACAGCGTCTTGTGCAGCGCGTGGAAAATGAACTGGTGCACCGCGCGCGAGTCGCGGAAGCGTACTTCGGCCTTGGCCGGATGCACATTGACATCGACCAGCTGCGGATCAATGTCGAGGAACAATACAAATGCCGGATGACGGTCGTGGTGCAGTACGTCGGCATAGGCCTGGCGGATGGCGTGTGCGACGAGCTTGTCGCGGATGCAGCGGCCGTTGACGAAAAAATACTGCGCATCGCGGGTGCCGCGCGCGTGCGACGGTGCGCTGATCGCACCGCGGATGGCGATCTGGCCGCCGGATTCTTCGACTTCCAGTGCGCCGGCACCGAAATCTTCACCGAGAACGGCGGCGACGCGTGCGGCCAGCGGTTGCGGTTTGACCTGCAGCCGGACGCGGCCGTTGTGGGTCAGCGAGAAGGCAACGTCGGGTCGGGACAGGGCGATGCGGCGGAAGGCTTCTTCGCAATGCGCGAACTCGGTCTGCTCCGACTTGAGGAATTTGCGCCTTGCCGGGGTATTGAAATACAGCTCGCGCACGTCGATGCGCGTGCCGCGGGGCAGTGTCGCCGGTTCCGGCGCGGTCAGTGTCGGGCCTTCGGAGGCGACGCGCCAGGCATGGCGGTCATCACTGCGCCGGCTGGTCAGTTCCATGCGCGATACCGAGGCGATGCTGGCCAGCGCTTCACCGCGGAAGCCCAGGCTGCCGACATGTTCCAGATCGTCGAGCGAGGCGATTTTGCTGGTGGCATGGCGGGCCAGCGCCAGCTTGAGATCATCGCGGTCGATGCCGCTGCCGTCGTCAGTAACTGAAACCAGTTTCACGCCGCCGGCGGCGAGCTCGACGCTGATTGCCTGTGCGCCGGCATCGAGGCTGTTTTCCAGCAATTCTTTCAATGCCGATGCGGGGCGTTCAATGACTTCGCCCGCGGCGATCTGATTGATGAGGAGTTCGGGTAAAACACGTATCGCGGACATCTGCGGATTATAAAGGCTGAAGGGGGCGGCCGACGGTCCGGGCGCACTCCGTTAGCCCTGTCGGCGACTCAAGCTGTCACGGGCCGGCGGCCGTGTTTTTGCCTTATAATCAAAACCATATCGCGATGCGCCAGTTGATGCTCAGGATAAAACGCAGTATTCATCGGGGCAGCCCTGCGCCCATGGCGTGCATCAGCCTGACTGATCTATCTCAATACCCAGCACCCAGAATCTTTCAATATCCAGTTCCAGTGCCAACAGAGCAATAAATAAAGGGGAATCCATGCCTCAGATCATTGGTGTGCCGAAAGAAATCGCGGCCGGCGAAAAACGTGTTGCCACCGTCCCGGAAGTTGTTGAAAAGCTGATCAAGCTGGGTTTCAAGGTCATGGTGCAGTCGGGTGCCGGTGATGCGGCCAACTGCAGTGACGATACCTATCGTGCCGCGGGCGCAGAGATCGCGGCGACCGCCGCCCAACTGTGGTCCGGTTCCGACATCGTGTTCAAGGTCAGTGTGCCGACGGCGGAAGAAGTCGGCCTGCTGCGCGAAGGCGGCACCCTGATCGGTTTCATCTGGCCGGCGCAGAACCCGGAGCTGATGCAGCAACTGGCGGCGAAAAAAGCCACCGTGCTGGCCATCGACTCGCTGCCGCGCGTGCTGTCCCGCGCACAGAAAATGGATGCGCTGACCTCGCAGGCCGGCGTTGCCGGTTATCGCGCGGTCATCGAGGCCGCCAACGCCTTCGGCCGTTTTTTCAACGGCCAGATCACTGCCGCGGGCAAGGTGCCGCCGGCCAAGGTGTTCATTGCCGGTGCCGGTGTTGCCGGC
>CBHTVL010000371.1:0-3077 GCA_966096475.1 uncultured Burkholderiales bacterium | reverse complement strand
ACCGCTGTTGCCGCCTTCCGACCTTCTGTGATCCGCTGACCTGATGGATATCGAACTCTGGTGGTTACTGGCATTGCCGCTGTTTTTCGCGCTGGGCTGGCTCGCGGCACGCGTTGACATCCGCCAGATCGTCTCGGAATCGCGGCTGCTGCCGGCGTCGTATTTCAAAGGCCTCAATTTCCTGCTCAATGAACAGCCGGACAAGGCGATCGAGGCTTTCATTGAAGTGGCGCGGGTCAATCCGCAAACGATTGAACTCCACTTTGCGCTGGGCAGTCTGTTCCGGCGCCGCGGCGAAGTCGAACGCGCCATCCGCATGCACCAGAATCTCGCTGAGCGTGAAGATCTGGCGCAGGAGCAGAAACTGCAGGCCCTGCTGGAACTCGCGCAGGATTATCTGAAGGCGGGGCTGCTTGATCGTGCGGAAGAACTGTTCCTGAAACTGGAAGGCACCGCGCACTCGGAAGCCGCGCTGCGTTTCCTGCTGGAAATCTATGAGCAGGAAAAAGACTGGCACAAGGCCATCGGCATCGCCGAAAAGCTGGAGGCGCTGAGCGGACGTTCCTATCAAAAGGAAATCGCCAATTTCTGCTGTGAAATGGCGGCGCGGGCGCTGATGCAGTCGCGTCCGGCGGAGGCGCGGCCGCATCTGGATGCCGCGCTGGCGCATCACCGGACCTGCGTACGCGCGAACATGTTGCTTGGCGATCTCGAGCGCGATCAGGGCAACCGCACGGCAGCCATTGCGATCTGGCAGCGCATCGAATCGCAGAATCCGGCCTATCTGTCGCTGGTCTCCGAGCGGTTGCTGACGGCGTATCGCGACGAGGGCAAGCCGGAGGAGGGGCTCAACCTGCTGCGCGGCTACCTTGAGAAATACGCGTCACTGGATCTGCTCGACATGGTGTATCAGGCCACGCTGGCTAACGGTGATGCACCGGCGGCGTACCGCCTCGTACGGGACGAGGTGCGCCGTACGCCGACGCTGCTGGGCCTCGATAAATTACTGGAGGCGCAGTTGCTGGAAGCGCCGGCGGAAAAACGTCATGACCTGCAACTGATCACGCAGCTGATTCACCAGCATACGCGCAGCCTTGCGATGTACAAATGCGAGCATTGCGGATTCCGTGCCCGGCAGTTCTACTGGCATTGCCCGGCCTGCGGTGAATGGGAAACCTATGCGCCGCGGCGCACAGAAGAGAAAGGCATACCGGCGTGAACAACAAGGATCTGGGGCCGCGCGTCATTGTCGCGCTTGACTATGCCACCGCTGCGGAAGCGCTGGCATTTGCGCAGCGACTGGATGCCAAACGTTGCCGTCTCAAGGTCGGCAAGGAGCTGTTCACGGTTGCGGGCCCCGCACTGGTGGAGCAATTGGTCGACGACGGTTTTGACGTTTTCCTGGATCTGAAGTACCACGATATCCCGAATACGGTTGCGGCGGCGTGCAAGGCTGCTGCGGGACTCGGTGCCTGGATGATCAATGTGCATGCCGGTGGCGGTCGGGCGATGATGCAGGCGGCGCGCGAGGCGCTGACGGCGCTGGCAAAGCCGCCCAAACTGATCGCGGTCACCGTGCTGACCAGTATGGGTGCCGAGGATTTGCGCGAGACGGGCCAGAACGAAGAGCCGGCGGTTCTGGTGGAACGCCTGGCACGTTTGGCGGCCTCCAGCGGCCTGGATGGCGTCGTGTGCTCGGCACAGGAGGCGCAGCGCCTGCGGCAGGCTTGCGGCCCTGATTTCTGTCTGGTGACGCCGGGCATTCGTCTGGCTGACTCTGCGCAGGATGATCAGAAACGTGTGGTGACACCGCAGATGGCCATCACCAATGGCGCGGATTATCTGGTGGTTGGTCGTCCGATCACCAAGGCCGCCGACCCGTTGGCGGTGCTGGATCGAATCAACGCGGATATTGCCCTGGCCGCAGGCCGGTAAAATGGCGGTCTCATGAGCAAGCCTGAAAAAATCAAAGCAGCAGCCATCCGCCGCGGACGCGTGCTGGTCGTCGGCGATGTCATGCTGGACCGTTACTGGTTCGGTGACGTCAGCCGGATCTCGCCCGAAGCGCCGGTGCCCATCGTCAAGGTCGATCGTATTGAGGATCGTCCGGGCGGCGCCGCCAATGTGGCGCGCAATGCGGCGGCGCTGGGTGCAAAAACTTCCTTGCTGTCGGTGGTCGGTCGTGATGAGCCGGGGCGCAGCCTGCAGCAGTTGCTGCGCCGGGAAAAAGTGGCGACCAGCCTGCATGCCGATGCGACGATTTCGACCACGGTGAAACTGCGCGTGATCGGCCGCCAGCAGCAGCTGCTGCGCGCCGATTTCGAGACCGTGCCCAGCCATGAAGTGCTGGCTTCGAAACTCAAGGATTACCAGCGCCTGCTGAAAACGGCAGATGTGGTGATTCTTTCCGACTACGGCAAGGGCGGGCTGGCGCATATCGCCAAAATGATCGCACTGGCCCGCAAACGCGGCATCCCGGTGCTGGTGGACCCCAAGGGCGAAGACTATTCACGGTATCGTGGCGCCACGCTGGTGACGCCCAATCGCACTGAACTACGTGCGGTGACGGGGCGCTGGACCAGCGAGGCCATGCTCAACAGCAAGGCGCAGGCCTTGCGCCAGCGACTGGGGCTGGGCGGCTTGCTGGTGACACGTAGCGAAGAAGGCATGACGCTGTACCGGCGCGGCAGCCGGCTGCATGTGCCGGCGCAGGCGCGAGAAGTCTATGACGTCAGTGGCGCCGGCGACACGGTGATTGCCGCGATCGCCGTCATGCTGGCGGCGGGCGAGGACATGGAAAGCGCGGTGCGCATCGCCAACCGGGCGGCGAGCATTGTTGTCGGCAAATTCGGCACGGCAGTGGTTCATCCCGAAGAACTGTTTCCCGCGCAGGCGAAGGAGTGAACATGGTTTATGTGGTGACGGGCGCGGCGGGTTTTATCGGATCGAATCTGGTCAAGGGACTCAATGCCCGGGGCATCAACAATGTGCTGGCCGTGGATGACCTGACCCAGGGCGACAAATTCCGCAATCTCGTGGATTGCGCGATTACCGATTACCTGGACAAGGATGACTTC
>CBHTVL010000370.1:0-3093 GCA_966096475.1 uncultured Burkholderiales bacterium | reverse complement strand
GTGCCGAAGATCTCCTGCCAGAAGCGGTTGACGGTCACCCGCGCGGTCAGCGGACGGCTGGCGGAAGCGCTGGGGCAGCAGGTCATTGTCGATAATCGTGCAGGGGCCGGCGGCATTCTCGGCGCCGAGGTCGCGGCCAAGGCGGCGCCCGACGGTTATACGGTGTTCATGGCGACTGCCGGCATCCTCACCGTGATCCCGCATATGAACAGCAAGGCGCCGTATTCGGTCGAGCGTGATTTCATGCCGGTATCGCTGGTTGCCAGTGTGCCCAGCGTGCTGGTGGTGCATCCGTCGATGCCGGTGAAAACAGTAAAGGACCTGATCGCGCTGGCCAAGGCCAAACCCGGCGCCATCAATTACGCCTCCACCGGCAACGGTACGCTGCCGCATCTGGCTGCGGAATTTTTCAAGCAGCAGGCGAAGGTCAATATGGTGCACATCGCTTACAAGGGCAGTGCGCCGGCAACTACCGATCTGCTCGGCGGCAATGTCCAGGTGTTCTTCGGCAATATGCTGTCGGTGATCGAGCAGGTGCGCGCCGGACGGCTGCGTGCGCTGGCGGTGACCAGTCTGCAGCGTCAGGCAGTGGCGCAGGACATCCCGACGATGATCGAATCCGGTTTCCCCGGCTTCGAGGCTGGTACCTGGTTCGGCCTGCTGGTACCTGCAGGCACATCGCGCGAGGTCATGACCCGTTTGCATGCCGATACGGCCAAGGCGGTGCGCCAGCCCGATGTGCAGAAACAGCTCGCCGGGCAGGGCGCGACAACCATCGGCAATACGCCGGAGCAGTTCGCCGCGTACATCAAATCCGAATCCGCGAAATGGGCGAAAGTGCTCGCCGCTTCCGGCGTCAAAGCCGATTAATTCTGTAACGGGAACTGAATATGGAAGTCACCAAAACCCTGGCGCGTTATATCGTGCAGTCTCGGCGCGAAGAGGTTCCTGCCGACGTGCGCCATGAGGCGGCGCGCGCGCTGCTCAACTGGTGCGGTTGCGCGATCGGCGCCTCGCGTCACGAAACCATCAACAACATGCTCGCCGTGGTATTGCCTTTTGCCGGCCAGCCGCAGGCGCAGATCCTCGGCCGCAGCGAACGCACCGACTGCCTGCATGCGGCGCTGGTCAACGGCGTCAGTTCGCATGTCTTTGATTTTGATGACACTCATGCCAAGGCGATTCATCCCAGCGCGCCGGTTTATCCCGCGCTGCTGGCGCTGGCGGAATGGAAGGGCGTCAGCGGCGCCGATCTGGTGCATGCCTTTGTTGTCGGCGTCGAAACCGAATGCCGTGTCGGCCTGTCGGTATTTCCCGAACATTACGCCATCGGTTGGCATATCACCGGCACCGCGGGTGTGTTCGGTGCCGCAGCCGCCACCGGCAAGCTGCTGGGGCTCAATGAACAGCAGATGGCCTGGGCGCTGGGTATTGCCGCAACCCAATCGTCGGGGCTGCGTGAAATGTTCGGCTCGATGTGCAAGAGCCTGCATCCGGGGCGTGCATCGCAGAACGGTCTGATGGCGGCGATGCTGGCGTCGCGCAACTTCACCAGTTCCGAACAGGGCATCGAAGCCAAGCGTGGTTTCGGTCAGGTGATGTCGACCAAATTCGATCCGTCGATCATCACCGCCGAATGGGGCAAGCGCTGGGAACTGTCGTCGAATATGTACAAGCCTTTTGCCTGCGGTCTGGTGGTGCAGGGTACGATTGACGGCTGCATCCAGCTGCGTAACGAGAACAAGCTGACGCCGGAGATGATTGAAAGCGTTGATCTGAAAGTCAGTCCGATCGTATTCGAGCTGACTGCCAAGGAAAATCCGCAGACCGGGCTTGAAGGCAAGTTCAGCGTGTTTCATGCCGCGGCGGTGGCTTTGCGCACCGGCATGGCGGGCGAGGCGCAGTTCAGCGATGAAAGTGTGCTGGACCCGGTGACGGTGGCGCTGCGCAAGCGGGTGCGCATCGAGCGCGATGAAAGTATCGGCCGCGTCCAGTCGCGCATCACCATCGAACTCAAGGACGGGCGCGCGCTCGAGCGTCATGTCATACATGCACTGGGTACGCTGGAGCGGCCGATGAGCGATGCCGATCTGGAAGCCAAATTCCGCGGTCTTGCCGACGGCATCCTGACGGAAAAACAGGCGGATGAAGTGATCCGCCTGTGCTGGGCGGTGGAATCGTTGCCGGATGCCGGCGCGATTGCCCGCGCCGCCGCAGCATGACGGCGATGAAAGTCACGTTGCTCGGTACCGGCAGTCCCTTGCCGACGCTGAAACGCGCTTCATCGAGTTATCTGGTCGAGACCGGGTCCGATGTCATCCTGATCGATCATGGTCCCGGTGCCTTCCAGCGGCTGATGCAGGCGGGCAAACGGCCGACCGATGTGACCCATGTTTTTCTGAGTCATCTGCATTTCGATCATTGCGCCGATGTGATCCGGCTGTTTCACCACCGCTGGGATGCCAGCGGCGACAACACGCCGCCGCTGCGTATTTTCGGTCCGCCCGGCACCCAGGAATTCATTGACCGGGTGTTCGGTCCGCAAGGGGCGTTCAGCCGTGATCTGGTCTCACGCACGCAGCACCCGCTGAGCGTCGGCGCCTACAAGGAACGCGGCGGCACACCGCCGCGACCCTGGCCTGATACGCGCGTGACGGAGTTGGCCGGTCAGGGCGTGGTTGAATTTGACGGGTGGCGCATCCTTCGCTGCGAAGTGCCGCACTTTCAGCCCTATCTCGACAGCTTTGCCTATCGTGTTGAGGCGGGTGGCAAATCGTTTGTGTATACCAGTGACGTCAATCTCGCGCTGCCCGGCGGTGCGCCCGCCCCATTGCGCGAACTGACGACCGGCGCGGATTTGCTGGTGCATTACCTCAATGCTTTTGCTTTCGAGGCGCGGCATCCCGGCGGATTGGCCGGACCGCGATTCGCTGCCGCGCTGGCGCGGGATGCGGGTGTCAAAACGATGGTGACGACACACCACGGTCCGTGGATTGATTCGCAGGGCATGCCGGAACGGCTGCTCGCGGAAATCCGTGAAACCTATGCCGGTGAAGTGATCTGGGGCGAAGACCTGATGAGTTTCACCCTGTA
>CBHTVL010000369.1:0-3140 GCA_966096475.1 uncultured Burkholderiales bacterium | reverse complement strand
GACACGGCTACCCGGTGTTCGCCGGTATCCACAACAATATCGTTCAATGCCAGCCGTTTCAGGCTGGCCAGTTTTTCTTTGGCGACGGTCTGTACTTCGAAATCGGTGATGGCTGCATTACCGGTATAACGCATTGCCGCAGGCGCCTTTTTGCCGTCAACGGTGACGCGTCCGCTGGCCCCCGCTTTGCCGGAGATCAGCGTCAGCGTGGTATCGCGTTTGAGTACAGGATCCAGCGGCGGCAAAGCGATATTCGCTGCGTCGAATTTCACATCGACGCTTTCGCGCAGAAGATCGAGCGTGCCCTTGGCCTTGACGCTGCCCCCCTGTTTGATCTGCAGCGACAGGTCGAAAGGACTGATGTTTTTGGCCGGGATGGTGACTTTCGAGATCGCGGCGTTGATCTGCTCAAGGTCGTAGCTGATGGCCGGTTGGAAGGTCTGGTCGATCAGGGCTACGCCGTAGCGGACGATCTCGGCGCGATCCACGGCAAAGCTGAAGCCCTCCTTGTGCAGTTCTTTGATGGTCTGAACCTTTCGCGGTGCGAACATGCTGACCAGGTGCAGATCGCCATCAACGTCACGCCGGGCCGTCATGCGGCCGCCAGTCAGTTTGGCCAGTCCGACGCGTATGGTTTTTTGCTGCAGATTCACCGCCAGTCCCGAGACTTCCGCCGATTCCAGCGTCACCGGGATGTCTTTTTCGTCGACCGGGGTAACGCGGATGTCACTGAACTTGAGTGCGCCGTTTTCAACAATGGCCTGCAAGGGAGCGCCCACCGCAGCCGTCGCGGCGAGGGTGATTTCGGTATTGGCCGCGGTCATGTTCAGCGGCTTGGCACGGCTGTAATCGGTCAACGACAAGGCCAGCGGGCCGACGCTGACCTTGGGCAGGGTGATTTCCCAGGGCGCGGCTTTCGCCGCTTCAGTCTCTTTGGGCGCCGGCGCTTCCTTGCCTGCGCCTTTTTCCGGGACCGGATTGCTGCGCACCAGCTTTGCCCAGTCCGGCACGCTGTCTTCGTCGAGAACAACATTCAGCGCGCCGTCGGCGATGCGGATGTCCTTGAAGGCCAGGCTGCGCTTGGCCAGATTGAAACTGCCGCCCTCAAAGGCAATGGTGCCCAGCTTGGCCAGTACGGCACCACCTTTTTCCCGGGCAATGAGCAGATCTTGAAGGCCGAAGGCCAATTCATCGGCCTCGAATTTCAATGCGCCGCCGCTGTAGCCGAACTGGTAGCGCACGCCGAAATGAAGGCTGCCTTTGGGCTCTGCGATGGTCAGGTGGTCGCGTACGAATTGCCAGGGCGTGGCCAGTTTCGCGTCTTTCAGTGAAATAGAGCCGCTGGACTGGATCGGCGACAGGGAGAGCTTGCCCTGCCACTGCAGCAGTCCGCCGTCGGGCAGCTTTGCGCTGAGCAGGTGTTCGCCGCGGTGATCGGGCAGCGTCGAGACATCCGCAATTTCAAAATTGACCGGATTGACCTGGGTGCGCGCTGCGGGCTGCAGGGTGTGGTCGGTGAATTTGAAAGTGCCGTCGACAATGGCAAATTTATGAACCAGCAGCCGCGGCAGCTTGCCGTCGGATTTCTTGTCTTCCGGCGCCGGTTTTTCCCGGGGGGTCAGCAGTCGCGCCAGATTGAGGTTTTCACCGGCATCCAGATCCGCATTGATCACCGGCTTCTCGATGAGGATTTCCTTGAAGGTCAGCGCCAGGCGCAGCAGGCTGCTGGTTTCAAAGTCGACGCGCAGCCTGCCGATCTGCAGCGCCGGCAGGCCGTCAGGCTCGGTGATGTTCAGACCATGCAATTCGACACTGAACAGCAGCGGATTGATGCGAACGTCTTCAACGGTCGCTTTCGCATTCAGATGCTGCTCCACCAGTTTCGGCAACTGCTGGCGGACCAGCCAGGGCGCAGCGAAAAAACCGACCAGCGAGTAAACCAGCAAAACCGCCGCGCCGATCAGCGCGGGCTTCGATGTGGCGAAGCTGCGCAGGCGCTGCAACTGCGTTGCGGTTTTGTTCATGGTTTAAGCCGGGTCAGTCGTTGTCGGCGCGCAGGATTGCGAAGCCGGATTGCAGGGCTTTTTCGATGCGTGCTTTTTCTTTTTTGATTTTTTCGTCGTCCCAGTCCCACATGCCGGCCTTGGCTTTCATGCCGGTGCGGCCCTTGTCGACCATGGCTTTCAGCGATGCCGGCGGTTTCTGTTCGGTATGCAGATGCGGGTAAAGCGCTTCGCCGACCAGATAGTTGGTATCCCAGCCGGACATTTCCTTCTGCATCATCGGGCCGCAGGCAATGAAGCGGAAGCCGAATCCGTAACGCACGGCGGTATCAATGCCTTCGGCGTCGGTGACGCCGTCGTCGATCAGGTACAGCGCGTCGCGCATCATCGCGTGTTGCAGGCGGTTGCCGACAAAACCCGGAACATCCTTCTTGACCCAGATCGGCGCCTTGTTGAGATCTTTCAGCAGCTTCACCAGGCCTTCCGCAACTTTGGCGTCCGTCAGCGGCGAGCTGACGACTTCGACCAGCGGCACCAGGTGCGCCGGCATGAAAAAGTGCAGGCCGGCGACACGCTGGGGATTTTTCAGACCCTTGGCGATTTCACCAATCGGGAAATTCGAGGTGTTGCTGGTCAGCGGGATGTCCGGTTTCGCCAAGGCTTCGATTTCGGCGAACAGTTTCTGCTTCAGCGGCAGGTCTTCGGTCGCGGCTTCAACAACGATGCCGACATTGGCCCAGGGAATAGATTTCAGGTCTGCATAACAGGTGACTGCGGCCGAGTGTCCCGCAGGAGCGCCCAGTTTGGAGAGGCCGGCGGCGAGACGGGCCGGCAACGCATCGCGCGTTTTGGCCGACGGGCTCATCACATGCACGGTCCAGCCGTGCGCGGCAAATACGGTGGCGATGTCGCCGCCCATGATGCCGCCGCCAATCACTACCGCGTGTTTGCTTGTTGCAGACATGGAATTTCCTTGCTGGTTGTGCCGGGAGTCCGGCATTGATGTTTTGGAGCGTTTGATTATATCCCCCGCTGTGCGGCGGATTGTTGCCGGGCGGCGTTTGTTGCAGCCGGAATCCGGCCCCGGATTACCGCCCGCCCCGCCAGCCGCGCAAAACCCCCAAAAAACCCCTCACG